>CAZFUX010000213.1:0-3815 GCA_964522085.1 uncultured Aequorivita sp. | reverse complement strand
AAATCAAACTAGAAAAACGAAACAAATCTAGAAAGACTATTGCAACGGTCTTAATATGAGTGGAATTACACTAGAACGCGAGCGGATGGAGTTAGTGAAACAGGAGCGTCAAGCGGCAGTGAATTCTGAAAAAACGAATCAAAATACAAATCTTTCAGGAAGTTCTATTTCCATAACTACAGAGTTTCATTTTGTTTTGGTTCCAAAATATGTAGTGGTAGATGTGCGTGAGGACTCACCCGCTGCATTAGCTGGAATAGAAAAAGACGATAAAGTGCTAAGTGTAAATGGAAAAGCTTGTTATCAATACGAATTATATGAATTAATAGAACTTTTTTCAAGTGAAGAAGGAAAACGTATTTCAATGGAAATAGAAAGAGGTGGTCTATTATTCAGAATTAAGTTCAACCTTAAAAATGTATTCTAAAAAAAAATCCAGTTGAAGACACAATTGCTTCAACTGGATTTCTACTAAAATAAGTAAAGTTATTTAGCTTTTTTCCAAAACACTGCTGGGTTCAGAGACTACTTCACCTTTAATTTTTAAAGCCACCATAGGTTCGCTTGCATTAGACGTTACAGTAACGGTTTTTCTAATTGGGCCAACACGATTAGTGTCATATTTAACTTGAATAGAGCTGCTAGCGCCAGGAGCAATAGGTCCATCTGGTTTTTTAGGGACAGTACAGCCACAGCTAGATTTTACATCACTAATAATAAGTGGAGCATCGCCAGTGTTGGTGAATTTGAATTCGCGAACACCATCACTGCCTTTTGCAATAGTACCGTAGTCTACAGTATCTTCAGTAAAACTAATTTTTGCTTGTTGTGCATTAGCGGAAAAACCGATAATAGCAAAAAGAGCAATAAGAGCTATTTTTTTCATGATTTTGAGTTTTTTAATATTTGTAAAAGTATCGAACTTTTAAATATTCTGCAAAATAAGTTATTCCTTTTATTATCCTGTAGATATATTTACTTTTGCACTTCATAGTACAAATACCAGACCAAAGTATGGCTTTAGAGGCAAAATATAGTGCAAAAGAGATAGAAAATAAATGGTACAACTACTGGATGGAAAATCGGTATTTTCATTCTGAAGTAGATGAACGCACTCCTTACACCATTGTAATACCGCCACCAAACGTAACAGGAGTATTGCATATGGGCCATATGCTAAACAATACGTTGCAAGATGTTTTAATACGCCGTGCGCGTTTGCAGGGCTTTAATGCTTGCTGGGTACCTGGTACAGATCACGCCTCTATAGCAACTGAAGCTAAAGTTGTTGCAAAATTAAAAGCTGACGGTATTGATAAAACAACCCTTTCTCGTGAAGAATTTTTAATACACGCATGGGAATGGACCCACAAACACGGTGGAATTATCCTTGAACAGCTTAAAAAACTTGGTGCCTCTTGTGATTGGGAAAGAACCAAGTTTACTATGGACCCAGAAATGTCTGCTTCTGTAATAAAAGTTTTTGTGGATCTTTATAACAAAGGCAACATTTATAGAGGCTACCGAATGGTGAATTGGGACCCACAGGCAAAAACTACTCTTTCAGATGAAGAGGTTATATATGAAGAAAAACAAGGAAATCTTTATTACCTAAACTATAAAATTGAAGGTAGCGACGATACTTTAACCATTGCGACTACGCGACCAGAAACCATATTGGGTGATACTGCTATCTGTATAAACCCAAATGACGAACGCTTTACACATTTAAAAGGAAAAAAAGCAATCGTCCCCGTTTGCAACCGTGTAATCCCTATTATTGAAGATGAATATGTAGATATTGAATTTGGTACAGGTTGTTTAAAAGTAACGCCTGCCCACGATGAAAATGATAAAGCACTTGGTGATAAGCATAATCTTGAAATAGTAGATATTCTGAATGATAATGGAACTTTAAACAGTTTCGGACTTCATTATGAAGGTAAAGATCGTTTCGTTGTTCGTAAAGAAATTGTGAAAGAACTGGAAGAAATGGGTGTGGTTTCAAAAATTGAAACCCATATGCACAAAGTTGGCACAAGTGAACGTACTGGTGCCGTTATAGAACCAAAACTAAGCGACCAATGGTTTCTTAAAATGAAGGAATTGGCGCAACCTGCTTTAGATGCCGTAATTGAAAAAGATGTAAAGTTAGTTCCCGAAAAATTCATAAACACCTACCGCCATTGGATGGAAAACGTTCGTGATTGGAACATCTCTCGCCAACTGTGGTGGGGGCAACAAATACCCGCATATTTCTATGGCGATGGAAAAGAAGATTTTGTAGTTGCTGAAACTATTGAAGAAGCCTTAATTCTCGCAAAACAGAAAACCAACAACTCACAACTAACAACTGAAAACCTAAAACAAGATCCTGACGCCTTAGATACGTGGTTTTCTTCGTGGCTATGGCCAATAAGCGTTTTCAACGGAATTTTAGAACCAGAAAATAAAGAAATAAATTATTATTACCCAACTAACGATTTAGTAACAGCTCCCGAAATATTATTTTTCTGGGTAGCAAGAATGATTATCGCTGGTTACGAATATAGAAATGAAAAACCCTTCACGAATGTTTATCTAACAGGAATCGTTCGCGATAAGCAACGTAGAAAGATGAGCAAGTCTTTAGGTAATTCTCCAGATCCTATTGATCTAATGAATGTGTACGGCGCAGATGGTGTAAGAGTTGGGATGCTATTAAGTTCGCCAGCTGGAAATGATTTAATGTTCGAAGAAGATCTGTGTAAACAAGGAAGTGGCTTCGTAAATAAAATATGGAATGCTTATAGATTAATTTATGGTTGGGAAGTTGATACCAAAAAAGAACAATCGCAAAGTGATATTACAGCGTTACAATGGTATAAAAGTAAATTCCAAAAAACGCTTGCCGAAATTGAAGATCATTACGGCAAATACCGTATCAGTGATGCGTTAATGTCAACATATAAGCTAGTTTGGGACGATTTCTGTTCTTGGTTGTTGGAAATGGTAAAACCACCTTTCGGTGAAAAAATTTCTGAAAAAACTTATTTGGAAGTAATTTCAGTTTTAGAAGATAACTTAAAAGTATTGCATCCATTCGTGCCTTTTATTTCTGAAGAAATCTGGCAGCATATTACTCAGCGCGATATTTCAGAAGCACTAATAATTTCTGAATGGCCAAAAACGGAAACTTATAATGAACAAATTATAAAAGACTTCGAATTTGCTTCCGAGGTAATTTCTGGAATTAGAACAATTCGTAAAGAGAAGAATATTTCATTTAAAGATACTATCAAACTTTCTATTCTTAATAACGACAATGCTTCAAAGGAATTTGATGTTGTAATTTCAAAACTAGGTAATATTTCAGAATTGAATTATATATCTGAAAAATTGGATGGTGCGCTTACTTTCAGAGTGAAAAGTAACGAATACTTTATTCCAATTGCAGGAGCCATAAATGTTGAAGAAGAAATAGCAAAACTTTCCGAAGAACTAAAGTACACCGAAGGTTTTTTAAGAAGTGTACAGGGCAAGCTAAAAAACGAACGTTTTGTAAGTGGCGCACCAGAACAGGTCGTGGCTTTGGAAAAGCAAAAGGAAGCAGATGCGCTAGCTAAGATTGAAACTTTGAAGGCTAGTTTAGCAGGATTGAAGTAAGTGTAAAACTCTTTACTTGTTATTTTAAAAAAAATTGCAGAGCAATGAATAACGAACTTATTAAGCAAAAAAGTTGGTGGAAACGAAATTGGAAATGGCTCGTACCTGTTTGTGGGATATACTCACTCCATTTAGGTTTTCGGGAATCCAAGATTTCACTACCTAAATTA
>CAZFUX010000212.1:0-3821 GCA_964522085.1 uncultured Aequorivita sp. | reverse complement strand
TTTAGGTAGTGAAATCTTGGATTCCCGAAAACCTAAATGGAGTGAGTATAGTTATCTGCAGGACTAAAAGTACCTTTAATCGTGTGTTGCGAAAAAAGCAACATTGGGCAAGGCAGGACAAACAAGAATATTTTAATCATTTATCGGAGGTTAAGGAGTCATTCTTTTTATAACAAAGTGTTTGTATTAATTTTCACTAAGTTTTAAGTTTTTTCTGAATTTGAAAAAGTAAATGGCTCCAAAGCGTGTAATGCTTTATCAACTGAAGAAATACCTTCAAAAGTTAACAATAACCGCAATCCATTGCGAGTTTGCTTTTCTTTCATCGTCACTTTTTGTGGATGACTTTGAACGTATTGAAGTACTTTAGAAAAAGACGAACTTTGATAAAAAGCACTCTGCTGGTCTGCCACAAAATACCCTACCATTTTTTTCTGCTTCATTATCAATCGTTCCAAGCCCATAGAATTAGCAATCCATTTAATGCGTACACTGTTTAGCAAATCTTCGGCTTGCATAGGTAATTCACCAAAACGGTCTAAAAGTTCTTTTTCAAATTTTTGAAGCTCAGCTTCGTTATTAAGTTGGTTCAGTTTAGTGTAAAGGTTTAATCTTTCGGTAATATTATTAACGTAATCATCTGGAAAAAGAAGTTCGAAATCAGTATCGATTGTGGTTTCTTTTACAAACTTTTTCTTAGGTCCTTCGGTTTCATCGTAAAGCGATTTAAACTCTTTTTCTTTGAGTTCGTCAATAGCTTCTGAAAGAATTTTTTGATAGGTTTCAAAACCAATTTCATTTATAAATCCGCTTTGTTCACCACCTAACAAATCACCTGCTCCCCGAATTTCCAAATCTTTCATAGCAATGTTGATTCCGCTTCCCAATTCTGAAAATTGTTCTAAAGCCGTGATTCGCTTTCTCGCTTCATCAGTCATTGCAGAATATTCTGGCGTGATGAAATAACAGAATGCTTTTTTATTGCTTCGACCCACGCGACCCCGCATTTGGTGCAAATCTGAAAGTCCGAAATTATTAGCGTTGTTTATGAATATGGTATTAGCATTTGGCACATCCAAACCACTTTCAATAATGGTTGTTGAAACCAAAACATCAAATTCATTGTTCATAAACCGAAGCATTAAATCTTCTAGTTTCTTCCCTTCCATTTGCCCGTGACCGATTCCAATTTTTGCATCTGGAACCAAACGTTGAATCATTCCCGCAACTTCCTTAATATTCTCTATTCTATTGTGAACAAAGAAAACCTGTCCGCCGCGAGATATTTCATAACGAACCGCATCGCGAATAGTTTCTTCCCCAAAACGCACAACATGCGTTTCCACAGGATAACGGTTTGGCGGCGGCGTAGTAATTACGGATAGATCGCGCGCGGCCATTAAGCTGAACTGCAAAGTACGCGGAATTGGCGTTGCCGTTAAGGTAAGCGTGTCCACGTTTTCTTTAATGGTTTTCAATTTATCTTTTACCGCTACTCCAAATTTTTGTTCTTCATCGATAATCAAAAGACCCAAATCTTTAAATTCTACAGCCTTATTCACCAATTGGTGCGTGCCAATTACAATATCTAGGCGTCCATCTTTTAACCCCTCAAGCACAGTTTTTCTTTCTTTAGTAGATCTAAAACGGTTTAAATAATCAACGTTTACAGGCATTTCGGAAAGACGTTCCGTGAAAGTTTTAAAATGTTGAAAAGCCAGAATAGTAGTTGGAACCAAAATGGCTACCTGTTTTCCGTTATCAACTGCTTTGAAAGCTGCGCGAATGGCGATTTCTGTTTTTCCGAAACCTACGTCGCCACAAACCAGGCGGTCCATTGGGCGCTCGTTTTCCATGTCTTTTTTTACGTCTTCGGTGGCGGTGCTTTGGTCTGGAGTGTCTTCGTAAATAAATGAAGATTCCAATTCGGCTTGCAAATAACTATCTGGATCGAAAGCGAAACCTTTTAGCGTACGACGTTTTGCGTATAATTTAATTAAATTGAAAGCAATTTCCTTAACGCGAGTTTTGGTTTTTTGCTTTAGCTTTTTCCAGGCGTCGCTGCCTAATTTGTAGATTTTAGGGGCTGAGCCATCCTTGCCATTAAATTTTGAAATTTTATGAAGACTATGAATACTGAGGTACAAAATATCGCGTTCGCCATAAAAAAGCTTGATGGCTTCCTGCATTTTTCCTTCCACATCAATCTTCTGCAAACCACCGAATTTCCCGATTCCATGGTCAATGTGCGTTACGTAATCACCAACTTCAAGATTGGTAATTTCCTTTAAAGTAATTGCCTGTTTTTTGGCGTACCCGTTTTTAAGTTGGAATTTATGATAACGCTCAAAAATTTGGTGATCGGTATAACAAATCAGTTTTAAATCGTCGTCAATAAATCCTTGAAACAGCGGAAATACAACAGTTTCAAACTGGGTTACATTCTGTTCGGCATCCGCAAAAATATCGTGAAAACGTTTTGCTTGTTGTTCGCTACTGCAGAAAATGTAATTTTTATAGCCATTGTCTGTATTTCCATTCAGATCTTCAATTAATAAATTGAATTGTTTGTTGAATGAAGGTTGAGGTTTGGTAGCAAACGAAATAGACTCTGAAACAGATATGGATGTGTTTATTAACTTAACTTTCGTAAAATCGTGAAGTTGTAGGTTCAATAATTTTGAAGTGCAAAACAATTCCGAAGGTTTTGCGCGTTTTATTTCGGAATCAATTGTGTTAAATGCTTCGGTTGCTTTTTTGAAAAGATTATCAATTGCGCTGCTGAAAAGTTCTTCATTTTTAAGAAAAACCACAGTTTTTGAAGCGATGTATTTTAGAAAACTCTCACGATTTTCATCAATCATCTTGTTTTCAACGTTTGGAATGATTGAAACCTTTTTTACTTGTTCCAAAGAAAGCTGTGTTTCTACATCAAAGGTTCTTATGCTATCCACATCATCACCAAAAAATTCGATGCGGTAAGGCTCGTCGTTGCTAAAACTGAACACATCTAAAATTCCACCACGAACCGAAAATTCGCCCGGCTCGGTTACAAAATCTGTACGTTTAAAATTGTATTCAAACAAAACTTCGTTTACAAAATCTATTGAAAGTTGGTCGTTAAGGGCAATTTTTAGTGTATTGCGTTCCAGCTCTTTTCGGGTTACAACTTTTTCAAAAAGTGCTTCGGGATAGGTAACAATAAATGCAGGTTTTTTACGAGAGTTTATTCGGTTTAAAACCTCGCTTCGCAGTAAAACATTGGCATTGTCGGTTTCTTCAATTTGGTAGGGACGGCGGTAACTTCCAGGATAGAAAAGCACATTTTTATCTCCCAAAAGATTCTCAAGATCGTTTAAATGGTAGGCGGCTTCCTCTTTATCATTTAGAATTAAAAGAAAAGGAACTTCTGTATTTCTAAAAGTTTGGGCCAAAACTAATGAGAGCGAAGAGTCCACAAGACCTGAAACAGAGATGTTTTTTTGAGATTGGGCAATAGTTTCTTCCAGTTTTCGCGTTTGCGAAGACTGTGAGTAAAGTGAAGTAACTAGGGTTTTGCTCATTGGTGTGCAAAGATAGTACGCAGATTTATTTTTCAAACTGCAAAAATGAACTTTATCATTTTGATAACATAAATAATTTAAGCGTTTCTCTATTTTCGGATTATGGCTATAGAAGAATATGATGTTTTTGTAATAGGAACCGGCACCGCTGGAAAAAGTGTGGCATACGATTGTGCCACAGAAGGAATGAAAGTAGCAATTGCAGATATACTCACTACAGATAGGAACCCGAAAAATCGGGTTTAATAATTTGAAAAT
>CAZFUX010000211.1:0-3822 GCA_964522085.1 uncultured Aequorivita sp. | reverse complement strand
ACTTTGTGGAACAAAATTCCCTTTCTCTTTTTTAAACGTTTAGGACGCTATTGAGGCAAAACCTTAAAATGGATTCTTTAGAATTTTCTTCTCAGTTATTCATATCTTTAACACACGAGAAATATACACAAAATGAATTCAAAAAAACTAGGAATAAATACCATCTGCACCCACGTTGGTGAAGTTGAAGACAAACAATTTAAAGGTGCAATTTCACCATTATTTATGTCGAGTAGCTATGCTTATGAAGATGTAGATGTAAAAAGATACCCACGTTATTTCAACACACCAAATCAAGAGGCGCTTTGCAATAAAATTGCGATGCTCGAAAAAAGTGAAGCAGGACTTATCTTCGGAAGCGGAATGGCAGCTGTAAGTACTACAATGTTGGCTTTTCTTCATAAGGGTGATCACGTTGTACTACCTCAGACTTTATATGGTGGAACGTATAATTTTGTAGTTGAAGAATTCCATAAATTCGGAATAGAATATTCTTTTGCTGGAGGTTTTTCAGAAACCGACTTTTCTGAAAAAATTCAGAAGAATACTAAAGTTATCTTTATTGAAACACCTTCCAACCCATTAATGCGAATTACAGATTTGGAAATGATTTCGAAATTAGCAAAACAGCACGGAATTGTTACTATAATTGACAATACATTTGCTTCTCCAGTAAACCAAACTCCAGCAGATTTTGGAATGGATATTATGATTCATAGTGCCACAAAATACATGGGCGGGCACAGCGATATTTGTGCAGGCGCTGTTGCCGCAAGCGAAGAGCACATAAAAATAATCTGGAATCTTGCTAAAAACTTGGGAGGAAGCTTAAGCGATTATACCGTTTGGCTTCTGGAACGCAGTATGAAAACTATAGTTTTGCGAGTGAAAGCCCAAAATAAAAACGCCAAAAAAATGGCAAAATGGTTAGAAAAACAACCTTTAATTGAAAAAGTATATTACTCTGGCCTGAAAACCCATCCAGATCACAAACTTGCAAAGAAGCAGATGAGTGGTTATACAGGAATGCTTTCTTTTGAACTAAAGGAATCGTTAGATGTAAACCAATTTTTAAAAGGTTTGAAGATGATTAAACCGTCGATGAGCCTAGCAGGAGTAGAATCTACTATTCTTTCGCCTGCAAAAACATCACACGGATTATTAACTCCTGAAGCAAGAAAAGAGCAAAATATAAACGATGGTTTATTGCGTTTTTCTGTTGGAATTGAGGAAGTTGAAGATATTATTGATGACTTAGAAAATGCATTTAAAAATTGTTAAATATAAATTATGAAAATTGACATATTAGCCATAGGCACACACCCAGACGATGTAGAATTAGGCTGTTCGGCGACTTTGGTAAAAGAAATAGCAAACGGAAAAAAAGTAGGAATCTTAGACCTTACCCGTGGCGAACTTGGCACTAGAGGAACAGCAGAAATTCGTGATAAAGAAGCTGCAAATGCAGCCGAAATATTAGGCGTAAAATTTCGATATAATCTTGAATTCTCGGATGGATTTTTAGTAAACAATGCGGCTTCGCAACTAGAAATTATAAAAATTATCAGGAAATACCAACCAGATATAGTGCTGTGTAATGCTATTGACGATCGCCACATAGACCACGGAAAAGGTAGTAAACTTGCAAGCGACGCTTGCTTTTTAAGCGGTCTGCAAAAAATAGAAACGATACTTGAAAGCAACCATCAAAAGGCTTGGCGACCTAAACACGTATATCATTACATTCAATGGAAAAACATTGAGCCAGATTTTGTGGTAGATGTCACTGGATTTATGGATAAAAAGGTGGAAGCAGTCTTTGCTTATAAAAGTCAGTTTCACCAAAAAGAGGTTAATGAGCCAGAAACTCCAATAACATCAACTAATTTTAAGGATAGCATAACATATCGAGCACAGGATTTGGGAAGGCTCATTGGTACTGAATATGGAGAAGGTTTTACAACAGAACGTTATCCTGCGGTAAATTCTATTTTCGATTTAATTTAAAATTTCTTTAAAAAGAATATTGCGCAACCGTAAGAATTGATTTATATTTGTGTCCGCTTAGCGATATTGTGTTTATAAAGACACAATAAATGGTGGTTGTAGCTCAGCTGGTTAGAGCATCGGTTTGTGGTACCGAGGGTCGCCGGTTCGAACCCGGTCTTCCACCCGAAAAAAAATCCTCCCTTTTGGGGAGGATTTTTTCGTTTAAAGCTTTTGGTTTAAGAATACTGGTTTAAATCGTCTTCATTCCTATTTCTATTTAGTTATGATTCAAATCTTTCTGTTTCTATTAATCCAAAGCAATTCTATTCTCCCTATTTGCTACTTCCCAAGCTGTTAAAAAGATAAGCTGTGTACGTTTTGTCAACAAATCATACTCTATTTTATCGGGAGTGTCGCTTATTTTGTGATAATCTTCGTGAACACCATTAAAGTAGAAAATTACTGGGACATTGTTTTTCGCAAAGTTATAATGATCGCTTCGGTAATAAAAACGATTTGGATCGTTAGAGGCATCAAATTGGTAATCAAGTTCTAGCTTTGTGTATTTAGCGTTTACTTCTTCCGAAACGTCTTGCAATTCTTGACTTAGTTTATTACTTCCTATTAAATATAGATAGTTTGGGTTGTCCTTTTTTTCTGGATCAATTCTGCCAATCATATCAATATTAAGGTCGCAAACGGTATTTTTTAATGGAAATATTGGATTTTCGGTGTAAAAACGTGAACCGTAAAGTCCAATTTCTTCGCCTGTAACGTGTAAAAAAAGAATGGAGCGTTTTGGTGGATGCCCGTCTTTTACAGCTTGTTGAAAAGCTTGCGCTATTTCCATAATAGCAACCGTTCCGCTACCATCATCATCAGCACCGTTAAAAACGTTGCCTTGATCGTCCATTCCAACATGGTCTAGATGCGCCGAAATAATTACAATTTCATCTGGTTTTTCGGAGCCTTTAATATATGCAATTACGTTTTCAGAAGTTATAGCATCTCTTCTACCTTCAAAAAAACTTGCTGGAATATTTTGATAATAATCATCAGTGGTAGGTGCAGCAGCAATATTTTCTGTTTTGTAAAAATTACGGATATATTCCGCCGCCATTCGTTGTCCTTTAGAACCCGTCATTCGGCCTTCCATTTCATCACCAGCATAGATGTACATATGTTTTTTAAAATCTTTCGCGGTTATTGTTTGGGCATATTCTTGACTATCTATTCTAGATTCATTTTTATGTTTTGTGGCGTTGCAGGAGAAAATTAAAGAGGAAAAAACGGCTAGAAATAAAATTTTCATAAGGTGTTGTATATTAATTTATTCAAAAGAAATAAGTATGTAAACTTCTGGCGATAAACCATCTTTACTTTGATTGTTATAAAATTGTTGGGTAAAGATAAAATAAGTTGAAACTCTTAATGCAAAAGTTTTGTGAAAATAACTTTTTTGAAGAATTCCGAATAAATTTTTTTGTATATCCGTAATTTGTCATAACCCTGTAATATTAGCAATAACGAGTCTTTCAAAGATTCGTTCACCAAAATACCTTCTGTTAAGTTTATAAACAAACTCATTAAGGTATAATTGTAAATATTTCTTCTTTATTTTATGGTAATTACCTACAAAATTTTGTTTTGCATTACTAATTACAATGTGTACCCATTTTAGAGTTTCTTTAGTTGTTTGCTCATTTGATTTTTCAGTTATACGTATCTCTACATAATCAGCAATATTAATATACGAGGTACTTTTGTCAGTAAAGACAATATACTCACTACAGATAGGAACCCGAAAAATCGGGTTTAATAATTTGAAAATTA
>CAZFUX010000210.1:0-3837 GCA_964522085.1 uncultured Aequorivita sp. | reverse complement strand
GCTGCTGTATCACATAGATGGAATTATCTTGGGGAACCTTACGGATAAGCATAAAATATAAATACAAAGTATTATTAAATAAACTTGAGTCAAAACCAATAGAATATTGGTCATAAATGGCGACTCAACAAAAATGATAGGAATTAGGTTGTATATAATTACTAACGGTAAAAGGTGTGCAAAAAACCTTGGGAAGTTACTTTTTACCAAATAATCATCAAAAGTAGTTTCGGTTTTGTCGCTGAAAGCTTTAAAAGCTTCAACAATAAATTTTCTGAAAATAATGTCTAAAATAAAAGCAGCTACTAAAACGATAATACAGTTAACCACAACATTAAGAAATATAGCCCATTGCGCCGCCACACCTTCATTCATAAGGTAATTTTGCAACAAGCAACTGTAATGTTGAATTATTTCTGTATTCATTATAAATATTTACGTTCTACATAAAATGGTCCAAAAGGTAATACGGAGCATATAACAACAATGAATAAATCTAGGATTGACCAGTTCAGTTTTTTATACATATAAAGCGCGCCACCAACATACAGTACAAATAAAACACCGTGTGCCATTCCTACTATTTGCACCATTTGTGGCATATCCCATATATATTTTAACGGCATTGCAATTCCTAAAAGTACTAGGAAGGAAATAGCTTCTAAAGTGCTTACTAATCTGAAGGTTTTTACTGAAAGTTCCATTAAAATCAATTTTTGGCAAAGATACACCTGGAACCTTGTTCCGCTAAACTTTAAGAATAATTTATATGAAGAATTATTTTAGGAAGAATCACTATCTTTAAAAGAAAAAACAGATGCTCCCTTTATTACAATCGCCTGCCGAAACAATACAAAATTCCCTCGAAAATTATTATTTAGAATTTCTGCAAGTATTTCCGCGGATTGCTTTGGCAATTTTGGTCATAATCTTAGGAGTTTTGTTGGCTCAGTTGCTCACTAATTTTTACAAAAAACGATTTCATCAAAAATCTGAAGACCCGTTAATGGCTAAGTTTTTAGCACAAGCGGTAAAAATAGTTTTGATAATTATTGCCATTATGCTGGCATTACAAGTTGCAGGGTTAGATGGTATTGCCACTGGTTTATTAACGGCCGTTGGTGGTGGAGCCATTGTTTTGGGGTTTGCTTTTCAGGATATTGGCAAGAATTTTTTAGCTGGAGTTATCCTCGCTTTCAATAGACCATTTAATATTAACGATACCATTAAAATTGAAAACATCTTTGGAAAAGTAAAAGCGTTGAGTTTTCGGTATTCGCACATAAAAACTTTTGATGGGCGCGATATTTATATTCCAAATAGTGATGTGCTTACGAAACCTGTTGAAAACTATACCGCAGATGGTTTTTATAGAGTAGATTTTACCGTGGGAATTGGTTATGAAGATGATATTGAAGAAGCAAAAAAAGTAATCCAAAATATTCTAGACAATAATAAAGAAATTGTACGGGATGAGTTTCATGAAAACTTTGTAATAGAAGACGAACTTGCTGCAAGTACCGTAAACTTAAAAGTCTTTTTTTGGGTAGATACTGTTGATTATAGAAGGGCTTCACGGGTTTTACGAGGTTTAATCCGTAAATTCCTCGAGGCTCTGCCTCGGGGTCTATCTTAAAAGTATGAAAAACAGAGAGTTTTTCATACCACTTTGTAAAAGTGTATTTTGGGGTTATGGGAGGTCATATTTTTAAAAGGCATAATAAAACATTTTTGATGTATCATTTGGTTTTTCCTTTGAAATATAGGAAGTCGGTTATCACAAAGGAAATAGGAGATGGATTGAAAGAAATTTGTTTAGATATCTCTGAACGTTATGAAGTCCATTTTATAGAAATCGGATATGAATCTAATCACGTACATTTTTTAGTGCAGAGTGTCCCAAGTTATTCAATTTCAAAAATGATTACAATGTTAAAAAGTATAACGGCAAAAGAATTATTTAGAAGATACCCAGAAATAAAAGCAAATTTGTGGGGAGGAGAGTTTTGGACAAGTGGTTATTACGCCAACACAGTTGGTCAATATTCAAACGAAGAAGTAATCAAAGCGTATGTAAAAAATCAAGGAATGGAAAAGGAGTATAAAAAAGTCCATTCAAATCAATTAACATTGTTTTGATACCTCGACGGCTCTGCCTCGGGGTAGTTCATTGAAGATATAGGACATGGAAGAATTGAAACTCGAACTTGTAGTGTTATTACTGACTTTAAGTTTATTGAGAATCAAAATCAATGGAAAAACTTAGCCAGTATCATACGGGTCGAAAGTATTAGAGAATTTAAGAATAGTGATAAATCAACAGAAAAGGCAACGCGATATTACACCTCAAACTTAGAAGATAGTGCTAGTGTATTCCAAATTTCAATCCGTTCTCATTGGGCTATAGGGAATAAATTACATTGGACTTTAGATGTTGCTTTTGGAGAAGATGCTTCCAGAAAAAGAAAAGGTAATGCTGCTCAAAATTATTCAGTCTTATTGAAAATTGCTTTGAATCTGCTTAAAAATGAAAAAACTGAAAAGCAAGGTGTCAAAGGTAAAAGGCTTAAAGCCGCTTGGAACGAAGACTATCTAAGGAGAGTGCTGAATTTAAAAGCATGAGTTTGCCCTGGGATTTAAAAGTTTAGAAGTTTAGAAGTTGATGAGTTATTGAATTTTAGTTTTCGATATTTTGTTTTTCGAAGTTTATTTTGAATTTGATTCTTGAAAATTGGTACTTCATCTACGAATTTGGTTACTTTGTGCAGTCTAATATTTCAAGTCTCACATCTTATATCTATACAAGTGAAGGATACATTTACCCACCAAGGAATGCGTAAAAAATTAGTTGAAACCCTTAAGAAAAAAGGCATTGTTGATAAAGCAGTTCTACAAGCCATTGGCAAGATTCCACGACATCTTTTTATGGATTCTGGTTTTGTGGGTCACGCTTATGTAGACAAAGCATTTCCTATTGCTGCAGATCAGACCATTTCACAACCGTATACTGTTGCACGACAAACAGAACTTCTGGAAGCAAAAAGGGGCGATAAAATTTTGGAAATAGGAACGGGTAGTGGTTACCAAACAGCAGTGCTTTTAGAAATAGGGGCGACTATTTTTACTGTTGAAAGACAGAATGAACTCTTCAAAAAGACAAAATTATTTCTTCCAAAACTAGGTTATAAACCGAAACGATTAATTTTTGGTGATGGGTATATTGGGCTAGAAAGTGAAGCTCCTTTTGATGGAATTATCGTAACAGCTGGAGCGCCGTATGTTCCAAATCCGTTATTGGCTCAATTAAAAGTTGGTGGAAGATTAGTGATTCCTGTAGGCGAAAATGTGCAAATTATGAAGGTTTATACACGCAAATCTGAGACCGAATTTGAGAAAGAAGAGTATGGTGAATTCCGTTTTGTACCTCTTTTAGAAGACAAGAACTAACGATTTATAGAATACACTATATTATATTGGTTATCAGGATAATTATTATGAGTGATAGGAATAAACCCATAGCTTTTCTGAAGGATTATTCCTATAATCTGTGTGGGCTTCAATGGTGTCGAAACCTCTACGTTTGAATCCGAAATTTAAAACTGCTTTTAGTGCTTCGCTCATAATTCCTTTGCCTTGAAATTCTGGATCTAGATCGTATCCTACTTCTGCGGTTTTTTTATCTTCTGAAAAATTCCAAAGGCAAATTGAGCCTATTAAAATATTAGATTCTTTAGTAGTGATTCCCCAACTAATAGATTTGTCCGTCATTAAATCTGAAGTCAATTTTTGAATTAGCCGCAATTATCCCTGGACTTCGATACAAATTATAACACAAGG
>CAZFUX010000209.1:0-3859 GCA_964522085.1 uncultured Aequorivita sp. | reverse complement strand
AATTTTCAAATTATTAAACCCGATTTTTCGGGTTCCTATGTGTAGTGAGTATATGGTAAAATATGATGAAGGTCACGGTTTCGGAAAAGAAGAAAGCAGATTATCTCTTTACAAAACGATGATGGGTTTTTTTGCAGAGCATCTTAAGTCGATATAAGACCGCTGCGCTGAAAGACGTAAGATTAAAGAAAAAACCTATCAAGCATTAAACTTGATAGGTTTTTTCTTTACGTTCTCTGCGGTAAAAATTACACCGCAAAGTCGCAGAGGACACAGAGTTTTTATTTCTTTCCATTCCATTCCGCATAAAACTGTTGTAGAAATGTTTCCATAAATCGGTGTCTTTCTTCAGCAATTTTTCTTCCCGATTCTGTATTCATTCTATCTTTTAAAAGAAGTAATTTTTCATAGAAATGATTAATCGTTGGCGCATCAGAAGCTTTGTATTCTGAAGGCGTCATTTTTAAATTTGGTTTTATTTCTGGGTCGTACAATTTTCTATTTTTGAAGCCACCATAATTGAAAGTGCGGGCAATGCCAATAGCTCCCAAAGCATCAAGTCTATCAGCATCTTGTACAACTTCTAATTCTTTTGAATGAAATTCTTGCGTTTTATTGCCACCTTTAAAAGAAATATTTTCAATAATTTTTATAACGTGCTCAATTATTTCTTCGGAAACATTTTCAGATAAAAGAAATTGACGCGCTTTTTTGGAGCCAACGGTTTCATCGCCATTGTGAAATTTTGAATCGGCTATATCGTGAAGTAATGCGCCAAGTGCAACTACGGTTTTAGCTACATCTTCACTTTCAGCAATTAACAATGAATTTTTATAAACCCGTTCAATATGAAACCAATCGTGGCCTCCTTCGGCGTTTTTTAATTCATTTTTAACGAAGGTGATTGTATTGTTTAGTATATCTTCAGAAGAGAATGAAGCCATTACTTATGAATTTTTGAAGTAACAATTTCCTCCACTTTATCAATCAACATTTCAACTTCATAATCTGAAATTTTGATTGCAGGATGTGCCGTTAATTCCAAACGAACACCCATTTGGATCGGGAACATTCCATTGCGTTGCAATTTCCAAGAATTATTTATGGTAACAGGAATTACGTAACCATCTGGCACTTTTTTAAAAAGTGTTTGTAGACCACTTCTTCTGAAAGGTTTTGGAACTCCAGTTTTGCTTCGTGTTCCTTCGGGGAAAATTACACCGCTTCGCTTAAACTCTTGAAGATATTTTGAAAACTTAACCATTTCAACAATGGCTTGTCTTGGGTTATTTCTATCAATTAAAATAGAACCTCCGTGACGCAGATTGAAAGAAACAGAAGGAATTCCTTTTCCCAATTCTACTTTAGAAATAAACTTAGGATGATACTTACGTAAGTACCAACTAATAGGCGAAATATCCCACATACTCTGGTGGTTTGAAACAATTATTATAGGAACATTGTTGGGAACGCTTGTGTTTATGTCAACATGAAAAGTGGTTCCCAAAGCGTGCAAACAGCGTAAGATTGACCAATTAAATAAATCAACAGTATTTTTATGTGCGGAGTAGCCAAACCAGTTAAAAGCAATCCACTGAATAGGATGAAAAACAACTATTGTAATACCAAAAAGGAGGTAAAACAATATCGAAAAAGGATAACTAATAATTTTTAAGAGTGCTTTCATTAGCTTTCAAAAGTAAGAAAACTGTCTTAATTAAGACGGTTTTTCTAATTGCATATCTCAGTTTCTGATTATGAAAATTTTAATGTTTTGATTTTGATTTCGACTTGTTCTTTAACGTGTTTTTGTCAATAACGATAAAATTATATGTGCATACCGCCAAAATTAATATCCAAAAACCTCTATAAAGCCAATGATTCACTTCTTTTCCTAATAAATAAGTGACTTTTGGATCTTCGTAAAGATTAAAGGCAAGAGCTCCAAGAGCTAAAAGACCAATTACGATTACTAATGGTTTGTTGAGTTGTATCACAACTTGATTGAATTATTAGCAATATTCGTTATAAGCGCCTTTCAAGTTTTCGGCTATCATTTGTGCTGGGCGGCCTTCAATGTGGTGACGCTCTAACATATGCACTAATTCGCCATTTTTAAATAACGCCATAGAAGGTGAGCTTGGAGGAAACGGAACCATTTGTGCTCTCGCTGCATCAACAGCCTCACGATCTACTCCAGCAAAAACAGTAACCAAATGATCTGGCTTTTTATCATTTTGAATAGATATTGAAGCGCCTGGACGCGCATTGGCAGCAGCACAACCACAAACAGAATTAACAACAACTAAAGTGGTTCCTTCTTTTTTCAAAGCTTCTGCTACATCATTTGCGGTATGTAGTTCGGAAAAACCTACTTTGGTAAGGTCTTCGCGCATTGGTTTTACTAATTCTGGTGGGTACATATTATTTGTATTTAAAGTGTATTAAATTTTGGTGACAAAGATACTAATTATGAAGTGAATTAAATCCCAAATAATAAGCTACAAATGCCAAATAAATAACAAATATTAATAATAAAATTTCCAAAAATCACTATAAAATACGTCTGAAAATTATTTGGAATTTGTTATTTGAGATTTGTTTTTTTAATTCAGTACTTTTGTCGGCTTAAAAAAACAAACTTCACGTTTATGCTTCGTTGGTTATTAGCTGTTCTTGGCTACTTTATATACCGTTTTCCAGGTGCTATTGCAGGTTTCTTAATAGGAAGCCTGCTGGATAATATCAGTGTAAAAGGCAAAATTTTTCAAACTTCTTTTGGTACTTCGCAACAACAAGTTACGCCAGCAGATTTCGAGCTTAATTTACTTTCATTAGCTTCGTTAGTAATAAAAGCAGATGGAAAAGTTAGCCAAACAGAACTGGATTATGTGCGTCAATATTTTGTGCAAGCATATGGAAGAGAACGTGCAAACGCTACTTTTAAGGTTTTTAATGAAGTAATAAAAAATCGAGAGATTTCGGCACAGAGTATATGCAATTTGTTACGCCAACGAACACGGTACGAAAGCTGTTTACAGATACTTCACTTTTTATTCAGTATTGCAAATGCAGATGGAAATGTTTCAACAGCTGAGGTAAATGAAATAAACCGCATTTCAGGTTTCTTGGGTATTTATGCGCGCGATTTTGAAAGCATTAAAGCAATGTTTTTCAAAAATCCAGATAGTGCGTATAAAATTTTAGATATAGACAGAAGCGCCACTAATGCTGAAATAAAAACAGCATACAGAACAATGGCAAAAAAATACCATCCAGACAAACTGCAGCATATGGATGAGGCATACCAAAAAGGTGCATTGGAAAAATTTACTAAAGTACAAGAGGCTTATGAACAGCTTCAGAAGGAGCGTGGGTTTTAAGCAAAATAATCGTATACTTATCCTTTAAATTTTCCAGCAAATCGCCGTACTTTTCAGGGTTCCCCACTTTGTTTTGAAAACTCTCTATAAAGTAGCATTTGGTTAAAAAACCATTTTGAAAGCATGTGTTCGACTTGTGAATGTAATTGTTCTTCGTGTACATAAAGAATATAATAAATACTACGCTTCAACATTTTATCGGCTCCCTTCCAGTTTTTTAAAAGGCAGTGAGTCTCAGCTAAATTGTTGCAAGATATTATAAAAATAGGCATTACTGGTATATTATGACTTATGCAATCTTTCTGATTTTGCATCAATTCTCCAGCTTTTTCCATAGCCAATTTGTATTTTGATAATGCTTTTTCTTGGGCTTCTAAAATTAAATTATTACCAAGGTTGGTTAATTTTTTCCAATCATCTTCAATATATACTCACTCCATTTAGGTTTTCGGGAATCCAAGATTTCACTACCTAAA
>CAZFUX010000208.1:0-3895 GCA_964522085.1 uncultured Aequorivita sp. | reverse complement strand
AAAGTGTAAACGATGTTTCTTTAACTTTGTAAACGATGTCCCTTTACCGTACCATACAGCAAAAAACGTCTTACCTATTTGGGGTGTTGTTTGTGAGAAGCAGTAGCTTTTAGAATAAATAGAAAAAGAAAAACCGCGATTCAATTTTTGAATCGCGGTTTTTTTCTGAAATGGTATTTTTTATTTAATCACAAGTTTCTTAGTGACAGATTGCTTCCCAATATTAACCTTCACTAAATAAACCCCAGCAGCAATTCCATCAGTTTTTACTTTGATGTTTTTATTCGCTCCAAAATTTCCAGTGAATAAATCCTTTATCTTTTTCCCAGAAATATTATAAAGCTGAACGTTTCCTTCCGAAGAAAGGCTTTGGGAAATCGTAAATTCTGAAGTTGCAGGATTTGGATAAATTTTAATTGAATTTAAAGCGAATTCATTCTCACCTACATTCAAAATATCACTTACATCATAACTGTGTATCGCTCTTCCGAAAGTTCCAGCATAAAGCGTTTGCGTAGGTTCGTGGAATTTTAAATCCATAACCACCGTAAGCGGAAGGTTGTCTCCAAGTATCGTCCAATTGGCACCATCATCTTTGGAATACCAAACATTTAAATCTGTCGCAACAAAAAGGATGTTTTCCGCAGGATACGTTATTATATCATTAACAGGAACGTTCGGTAAATTTGAAGAAATATCCATCCAATTCTGCCCACCATCTTCAGTTTTAAAAACACGTGGCGTATAATATAAATATCTAAAACCAGAAACCGTAACATAAGCAATCATATCGTCACTTGGCACCATCGCTATGGAAGTAATATATTGATCTGGCAAGCCTGCGCTAATGTTAGTCCAAGTTGTTCCGCCATTAAAAGTTACGTTTACGTTTCCATCATCACTTCCTGTATAAATTACATCTAGATTATTGTATGAAGCTGCAATAGCTGTAAGCGTTCCAAAGGATAACGAACCACTTGGGTGAACCCCATCTGTTAAATCTGGGCTAATAGCATTCCAAGAAACCGCTCTGGTAGAAGTATATAATTTGTTGCTTCCATAAAACATCATTTCTGGATTGAAGGGTGAAAGAATAACTGGAGTATTCCAGTTTACACGGTCACTACCACTAATTCCATTGGTTCCATTTTGAAAAGAGTTTCCTCCATTAGTAGAACGGCGAAGATTACCATTTTGGGATTCTGCATAAACATAATTGTTATTTATTGGATCTACATTTACATGAAACCCATCACCACCAAGAATTGAGCTCCAGTCACCTGAACTACCTGTAAGCGTACGTATTGTATTATTATCCTGCGTTCCTCCATAAAGTCTTTCAGGAAACTGATAATCTACTTCAATATTATAAAATTGTGTAATAGGAAGATTTAAAAACTTGCTCCAACTGTTCCCGCCATTGGTAGATGTATAGGCACCGCCATCATTTCCTGCAAGCATAAAACTACTATTGGTACGTGAAAAATCTAAAGCATGATGATCTACGTGCATTCCATTTAAAGTATTCCATGAAGTACCGCTGTTAGTAGATTTTGCAATTTCGAAACCAATAATATAAACTTCATCGGCATTTGTTGGATTTACACGAACGTTTCCAAAATACCAACCAAAATTTGCATCTATTCCATTCAAATTTCCTGCGGGAGTTACAAGTGTCCAGTTATCGCCGTTGTCTATACTTTTATATAAACCGTTGAATTCATTGGTTATTTGGTTGGTTGTAAAACGCGCATAAATAGTTGAAGGATTAGATTCTGATACTGCGATACCAATTCTACCCGTTTGTGCATTTGGAGCGGGCAGGCCGTTGGCTGCACCAAGTTCTGTCCAAGTTGTTCCACCATCCATAGAACGATGTATTGCAGAAGATAATCCGCCATAGTCACGTTGCCATGGTTTGCGAGTACGCTCCCACATTGCAGCGTAAATTATGTTTGTGTTAGCAACGTTCATAGCAACATCAATAGCTGCGGTTGAATCTGTTACAAATAAAACCTGTTCCCAATTTGTTCCACCGTTTGTGGTTCGGTAAATACCACGTTCGTTATTTTTTCCGTAAAGTTCTCCTGTGGTAGCTACAAAAACACGATCAGGATTTGTGGGGTCTACTACAATACGACCTATATGATTACTTTCTGGTAAGCCAACATTTGTCCAAGTATCACCTGCATCATCACTTCTGTGTATTCCATCGCCAAAATAAGCGCCATCTGTTGCGCTTCCGTTAGCTTCACCTGTACCTGCATAAATTATTTGTGCGTTTGAGGGAGCAATAGCAATATCGCCAATGGATAGTCTCGCTTCATCATCAAAAATTGGGGTCCAGTTTGCGCCAGCGTCATAACTTCTGAAAATTCCGCCAGTTGCTGTGGCCACATAAAGATGGTCGTCGTTATTTGGAGATATAGCCACATCTGTAACGCGTCCTCCTGTGTTCATAGGTCCTATGAGCGTCCATTCTCCAGCGGCTTCTGGCGATCTATTGGCTATAATTTGTTTGGATTGCGCGACTGCTTTGTGATAAGCTTCTTTATTTATATAATTATTTGGGTAGGCGCGCTGGTTGTACATCCACTCTGCCGGATATTCCATTTTTCCAGTTTCTTTTTCGGCTAATTTTTCTTCGGAAGTGTTTTTACAGCCTGAAAAAAGGAGCAGTGAGAAAATTGTGAGTACAATTAAATTGGGGAGCAGTTTTAAGTTGTTCATAAAGGTTTGTAGTTTACAAAATTAAAAATACAATTTTTAAGTAGATTTCATAGACTAAAGTATCGAAAGAGCTTTAAAAAGAAGATTGCTTTATGAAATATTGTTAAAAAATAAAATCACTCACCAAATACCCAATAGCTTTCTCAACTTGATTATGAAAAACTCCTGCGGTTGGCGAACCTTCACAAATATGAAGATAGCGAACGTTTTGATTTTTTGAAAAATGTGAAACAAATTGTCTAGCTTCTGAAAGTGAGAAACCACTAGGTGTAATAGCGCTACTACCCATCATTTCAATTGCGTCCATATCCAATTCAATTCCGAAGTTTTCATTGCAAGAGAAGTTTTCTGCATCTTTTAGTGCCTCGGAAAAAGATTGTTTTTTTTGAATTGAAATTTCTTCAAAAAGATTAAATTTTACGCTGTCTGCATTTTTTTCAATTGAATTAAAAACCGCTTCAGAAGTATAATTTCTATGAAGTCCGAAGATGAAGTATTTATCTAAAAAACCTTCTTCAAAAGCATACGAAAACCCGTTACCGCTATGACGGTGCTCTAAACTTCGGAAATCTGTATGCGCATCAAAATTGATACAATTAATAGGTTTTTGCAACGCTTCAGAAGTTCCTTTTAGGTTTCCATAACTGTTATTATGACCGCCACCTATAATTATTGGAAATTTGCCAGCTTCAATAATAGTTTTGATTACTTCAGAAACTTTATGGTCTATTTGGGAAACAAGTTCGCCAAGTTTTTCGGCGTAGTGAGGCTCGGAAGCAGAAATATTTTCAGCCTGCTTCATTTGGGTTTCACAATCAATTTCGCCTAAAAGAATTACATTTTCAGCATTCGTTAAATGATTGCTTTGAATATTCAAAAGACTTCCTAAAG
Source organism: uncultured Aequorivita sp. (assembly GCA_964522085.1). Lineage (GTDB taxonomy): Bacteria > Bacteroidota > Bacteroidia > Flavobacteriales > Flavobacteriaceae > Aequorivita. The sequence continues at coordinate 274 of CAZFUX010000208.1, read as the reverse complement.
TGGCTTCCCATGCTTTTGAAGTGCCAGGGTTTCCAGAGTTTGCCTGAACGCCAATATCTTCCGGAATTCCTATAAGTACATATTTGGCTAAATGGTTTTTTAAATCTTCAACTGTTTTTATGAATGATACTTTTTCGCCAAATTTGGTCTCGCCCGATCTTTTCTTTAGAAATGAGGCAATATTTTTTTCAGAATATATTTTTACTAAACTCATTTTACTGGTGGATTCAAGTCATAAACGCAACGATTCCGTTGTTGTTGATAGCGTTCACAA
>CAZFUX010000207.1:0-3923 GCA_964522085.1 uncultured Aequorivita sp. | reverse complement strand
AATTTTCAAATTATTAAACCCGATTTTTCGGGCTCCTATGTGTAGTGAGTATATTGTTTGAAGAATATTCTATCTCAGAATAAAAAAGCGAGTTATTTACCTTAACTTTTTTCATGTTTTCTGAAGATTCTTTCATCATTTGCTTACGAAAACTCTCCACAGGAATGGTATAGGTTTTACATGAAATAATTAATAATAAAGCTCCAAAGGCTAACCAGCTATTTCTTAATCTTTTCATTTCTTAAAATTTTAAAAAAATAAAAACCTCCAACGTTATGTTGAAGGCTTTGGAGGTATCGAGCGGATTCGAACCGCTGTAGCAGCTTTTGCAGAGCTGAGCCTAGCCACTCGGCCACGATACCCTATTGTGATGCAAATATAAAATTTTAAGTTGAATTTGAAAGAACAACCAACTATTTAAACCTTAATAAAACCTTTAAGTTCCTCTACAGGGGTTAGGGGTGTCGCTTCTGTTGCATAGTTACACTAACTTCAGCTACATCGCCACCAATTGGAGGGTTTCGTTTAGCCACGGTAACTTTTACTTCATTAACCCTTTCAAGTCTAGAAAGTATAGAATTTATTATACGGGTCGCAACATGTTCTAAAAGTTTAGCACGCACCGCCATTTCTTCTCTTACTATTTTTTGAATCATTACATAATCAACAGTATCAGACAATTCATCCGTTTTCGAAGCTTTTTTTAAATCTGCTTTTACGGAAAGATTTACCAAATAATCAGTCCCTATTTGCCCTTCTTCAACCAAACAACCGTGAAAGGCGTAAATTTTTATGTTTTTTAAACGAATTGTTCCCATAAAACTATTTTTGGTAAATATAATATACAATGTCAGGTTGAGCGCAGTCGAAACCTATTTTTAGCTAACTTCTTTTTCAGTTAATTAGTTACCTTTGCACCACTTAAAAACCGAATATATGAGTACTGAAGCTGCACCGCTTAATTTTATAGAACATATTATTGAAGAAGATCTTAAAAATGGTTATAAAAACGAAGAATTATGCTTCCGTTTTCCGCCGGAGCCTAATGGATATCTTCACATTGGCCATGCTTCGTCTATTTGTTTAAATTTTGGTTTAGGCGAAAGATATAATGCACCTGTAAATCTACGTTTTGATGATACAAATCCTGCAAAAGAAGAAAAGGAGTTTGTGGATGCTATAAAACGAGATATTTCATGGTTAGGCTATGAATGGGCAACGGAATGTTATGCTTCAGATTACTTTCAGAAATTGTATGATTGGGCAATTCAGCTTATAAAAGATGGGAAAGCTTATGTAGATTCCCAAACTTCGGAAACCATTGCAGAACAAAAAGGAACGCCAAATACAGTTGGAAAACCGAGTCCTTTCAGAAATCGTTCTGTTGAAGAAAATTTGGATTTGCTAGAAAAAATGAAAAATGGCGAAACCATTGAAGGTGAACACGTGTTGCGTGCAAAAATAAATATGGAATCGCCAAATATGTTAATGCGCGATCCTGTAATGTACAGAACCTTATTTAAGCATCATCATCGTACAGGAACGGATTGGAAAATTTTCCCAATGTACGATTGGACTCACGGTGAGAGCGATTATATAGAACAAGTTTCACATTCCTTCTGTACACTTGAATTTTTACCCCATAGAGAGCTTTACGATTGGTTTCTAGACCAAGTGGTCGATAAAGATAAATTACGTCCTAAACAACGCGAATTTGCCCGCAGAAACTTAAGTCATACAGTAGTTAGTAAGCGTAAACTGGCAAAATTGGTTGAAAGCGGTGTAGTAACAGGTTGGGATGACCCACGAATGCCAACTATTTCTGGTTTACGCCGAAGAGGGTATACACCAGATTCAATACAAAACTTTACAGATAGCATTGGCGTTGGTAAACGTGAAAATTTGATTGATGTTTCGCATTTAGAATTCAACGTTCGTGAAGATCTTAACAAAATTGCACCGCGAATTATGGTGGTTTTAGATCCTGTGAAGTTGGTGATAGATAACTATCCCGAAGGAAAAGTAGAAATGCTTGAAGCTGAAAACAATCAAGAAGACGAAAGTGCAGGATTCCGCGAAGTACCTTTTTCAAAAGAATTATTGATTGAAAGGGATGATTTCCTGGAAGAAGCAAACCGCAAATTTTTCCGTTTAACTATTGGGAAAGAGGTTCGTTTAAAGAATGGGTACATTATAAAAGGTGAAAGTGTAATAAAAGATTCCGAAGGAAATATTACTGAAATTCATTGCACCTACGATTCAAACAGTAAAAGCGGAAGCGGTTCCGAAGCATCTTTAAGAAAAGTAAAAGGAACATTGCATTGGGTTTCGGCAGCGCATGCTTTACCTGTGGAAGTACGCCTTTACGATCGTCTTTTTACTGAAGCTTCGCCAGACACCAACAAGGAAAAAGATTTTATGGAATTCGTAAATCCGGATTCTTTGGAGGTAATAACTGGTTATGCAGAACCGAGTGTAAAAACTTCAAAAGCTGAAGATAAATTCCAGTTTCAGCGTTTGGGTTATTTTGTTGTAGATAAAGATGCTACTTCAGAAAAAATTGTTTTTAATAGAACAGTTCCGCTTCGTGATTCTTGGACTAAATTAGCTGAATAATTAACACTTTTACGAAGTTATTCTCCATTTTTTAAGAGAGATTGGCTAAAATCCCTTCATTTTGGGAAAATTTTATAGAATTAAAAATAACTATTAACCGGTTATTAACAACAAAAATAATGGCAGTAACCTACTTTTGTTATTATTAACTAATAAAACAAAATTAATATGGCATCAAATACAGGTCAAACACTATTAGCACTACTAACAGGTGCAGCTATCGGAGCTGGATTAGGAATTTTATACGCTCCAGATAAGGGTTCAAAAACAAGAACTAAACTTACTAAAGAAGCTAAAAAAGCTCAAAGGCAACTTAATAAGCAGATTAAAGAAACTAGTAGTACACTTAGCGATAAAGCTCAACAGGCGCGTTACAGTTTTGAACAAAAATTAAATGATACTCTATCTTCTGCAAGCTATAAAGCAGACGATATTTTGTTAGCAATGGAAGATAAATTGGAAGCTTTAAGAAAACAGAACGCAAAGCTACATGTAGATTCAAAAATTGATAAACTAAAAGAAACGGCTAAAAAACCAACTGCATAATATGTTCAAAGACCTAACCGATAATCTACACAAGGTAGTTGATAGATACGAAGATTACGGGATAAGCATGGCAGAGTATTACAAGCTCCGCCTGTTTAAGTCCGCAATGAAAGGTTCTATATCTCTTGTAAACCTTTTGGTTTTTGGCAGTATTTTTCTTTTCGTGTTACTTTTTCTTTCCATTGGGGCAGCACTTTGGCTAGCCACTTTTTTTGAGAATATTTATGTAGGCTTTTTGTTGGTAGGTGCTTTTTACGGAATTATTTTAATCTTTATGTTCATTTTCGGAAGAAAAATTATAGAACGTAAATTGCTTTATAAATTTTCTGGATTGCTTTATGATGAAGATGATATAGACCCAAAAGTTGTTGCAGAAAATGAAATTATAGAATATGAGAAAACTTTAGAAGAAGAAGCAATGCGCAATGCGAACAGCTGAAAATTCAAAATAGCATTTATGAAGAGATATACTACATTTGAAGAGATTGACAGAGATCTAAAATACCTTCGCTTAAAGACGCAAATAGACCTTGAGGAAGTAAAACTAGGCTTTAATAGAAGTAAGGAATCAATAAGCGAAACTTTTTCTCCTATTAATCTTGTAGTAGGTACTGTTAGTTCTATAGTTAAGAAAGCTTTTGTTATGAAGGTTGTAGATAAATTAATAGGTATTAAACCTGTGAAAAAGAAAACGTACGAAGATGATTAATTTATATGCTTATCCGTAAGGTTCCCCAAGATAATTCCATCTATGTGATACA
>CAZFUX010000206.1:0-3929 GCA_964522085.1 uncultured Aequorivita sp. | reverse complement strand
TTTCAAATTATTAAACCCGATTTTTAGGGTTCCTATCTGTAGTGAGTATATAAACTTTTGTGATATATTTTTAACCTAAGTTCTCAAGCATAATATTAGTCACTTCATCCAATTCAATTTTATGCACCCAACCCCAATCCTTTCTAGCTTCACTATCGTCAATGCTTTGCGGCCAACTGTCCGCAATGGCTTGCCTAAAATCAGGTTCGTAGCTTATTTTAAATTCTGGAATATGCTTTTGTATGCTTGCAGTAATTTCCTCCGGATTAAAACTTATTGCTGCAAGATTGTATGAACTACGTATCTTAATATTTTCAGCTGGAGCTTCCATGATATTTATAGTCGCCCTTATGGCATCGTCCATAAACATCATCGGCAAAGTGGTTTCTGAATTTAGGAAACAAATGTATTTTTTATGTTTTAAGGCTTTGTGATAAATATCAATAGCATAATCTGTCGTGCCACCGCCGGGAAGGGTTTTATAACTTATTAGGCCAGGATAACGGATGCTACGAACATCTACTCCATAACGGTTAAAATAATATTCACACCAACGTTCGCCTGTTTGCTTGCCTATACCGTAAACGGTACTTGGTTCCATTATGGTGCGCTGTGGTGTATCGGTTTTAGGTGTTGTAGGTCCAAAAACTGCAATACTGGAAGGCCAAAAGATCTTTTCAATTTTTTTCTCTTTTGCTAAATTCAAAACATGAAAAAGTGAATCCATATTCAAATTCCATCCTTTCATCGGGAATTTTTCTGCCGTAGCCGAAAGCATGGCTGCCATTAAGTAAACATCTGTAATTTCGTAGCGAATCACTATTTCTTCTATAGCATGGTAGTCCATGGTGTCTAATATTTCAAAGGGACCGCTTTTCATTAATGCCTCATCTCCTTCACGTATATCACTCGCTATTACTTTATGTTTCCCAAATTTTTCGCGTAAATAAATAGTAAGTTCTGTACCTATTTGACCGCATGCACCTATAATTAGAATCCGCTTTTTCATTACTTTAATTTTTTTGAAAAATGAAATGTAAATATACAATTTATCAAGGCTTTCAGCACTTAAAAAATTTATGCTTCATTTGGTTAATAACCAGTATCTTTGTGCCCTTAAAAGATATATGAAGTTTTTAATCTCCATTTTATTAATTGCTGGTTTCATTTTTTCCTGTGGAAATTCTTCAGTAGAAAATGAAAACCAAGATAATACTAATAATACCTCCATTATTTTTGGAAATACCAATTTTGTTTTTCCAGAGTTATCAGCACCTGCAAAAGTACAAGCAGTGCATTGGGGGGTTTTGGAAGATCTTTTTTCTGAAACCAAAAACATAAACGGCAGCAATTATCAAGATCTTCGTAATCTTAGCGAACGTTTGCAAGAATATTCAGATTCGCTTTTTAAAAACATTCCCGATACACTGAACACCAAACCAATTAATAGTAGGTTATTGGTGCTTAAAACCCGATCTGAACTTTTGTTTCAGGCGGCACACAAAGATGCTATTGACTCTTTAAACCTTCAAAATTCAGTATCAGAATTAAATAGCGCAGTGAAGAATTTGATAATTCATTTAAACGAAAAATTTCAGAAAGATAATATCGATTTCCAAAGAAAGGAAGACGAAGAAAACGAGTTGAAAAAACAACAACGTTTCCGTGATTCGGTTATGAATTTAGAATTGAAGGATCAAAACAATAAATAAGTGTAACAAAAGCTTTAAAAGAACAACTTATCATATTAAATATAATTTTAAAACAATAAATACTTTAATCCAAAAACCATAAAATGAAAACTAATTTTTTAAAACCCGTTATAGCATTTGCAGTAATTGCAGTAGCCGCAACCGCTTGCAAAGAAAAAACGGATGTGGCAGTAGTAGATACTGACCCACATGGAATTATCCTTGCAAACATGGACACTACCGTGAACCCGAAAGCCGATTTTTACAACTACGTAAACGGTAGTTGGATGAAAAACAACGAGATTCCAGACGATGAAACTAGCTGGGCTGGCTTTACTATTCTACGTAAAAAAACCAGTAAGGATGTGCTAAACATACTTGCAAAAGCAAAAGAAAGCGGAAAATATAAACCAGAAACAGACCAAGCAAAGGCTTTAATGATTTATGAATCTGAGCTAGATACTGTTGCAAGAAATAAAGCAGGTATTACACCAATAATGCCAACGCTTGATAAAATTGCTGCCATGAAAACCATGGAAGATTTTCAAAAATTGATGAGTGAAGATGCTGTTACAGTTTCACAACCATTTTTAGGTCTTGCAGCTTTTTCAAACCCAAACAATAGTGCGATGAACTCGGCATACATAACGCCGGGTGGACTTGGACTTCCAGATCGTGATTTTTATACAAATACCGATGCGGCTTCTGTAAAAATCCGTGAACAATATGTAGATCACATTACCAGAATGCTTCAATTTTTAGGAGATACTGAAGAGTCTGCCCGCAAACAAGGAGAAACAATTCTTGCTTTTGAAACAAAACTTGCTACCCCAAGATTGGATAAAGTTGCAAGTCGCGATTTTAGAAATTTTAATAACCCAAGAAGTATAGCAGAATTGCAAAATATGCTTCCACAACTTAAATGGCAAGAGGCTTTTAAAGCGATGGGCGTAACCAAAAATATGGATACCGTTATCGTGATGCAGCCAAAATATATGGAAACATTAAAACAAATGTTCGCCAAGCCAGACTTTGATACATGGAAAACAGTAATGCGTTGGGCTACTTTAAACAATGCAACAGGTATGTTGACTACTGAGATTGATCAAGCCAACTTCGACTTTTACTCTAAAACCTTAAACGGTACCAAAAAACAAAAGCCAGCAGATGAGCGCGCATTACAAACCGTTAACGGAAGTGTAGGTGAAGCTTTGGGTAAATTATACGTAGATGAAATGTTTCCGCCAGAAGCTAAAGCAAAGGCAGAAAAAATGATTGCGAATGTAATTGAAGCCTACAAAGACCGTATTAACGCTTTAACTTGGATGAGCGATAGCACGAAAGTGAAAGCTATTGAAAAGCTTAACAAATTTACCGTAAAAGTTGGTTACCCAGATAAGTGGAAAGACTATTCTAAAATGGAAGTTAAAGAAGGCAACACATTTTATGATAACATGGTTGCAGTACAAACTTGGGGTTTTAAAGAAAATATTGATGATATCGATGAGCCTGTAGATCGTGCCGAATGGGGAATGAGCCCACAAACAGTGAATGCTTATTTTAACCCTTTTAACAATGAAATCGTTTTCCCAGCAGCAATCCTTCAGCCACCTTTCTACGATTATAAGGCAGATGAAGCTGTAAACTACGGTGGAATTGGCGCAGTAATCGGTCACGAAATTTCGCACGCTTTTGATGATAGCGGTTCACGTTTTGACGCTAATGGAAACTTGGTAAACTGGTGGACAGATACAGATCTTGCAAACTTTACTGAGCGTGGTGATAAACTAGCAGAGCAGTACAGTAATGTTGAAGTTTTAGATAGCGTTTACATAAACGGAAAATTCACTTTAGGTGAAAACATTGGCGATCTTGGTGGCGTTCTTGGCGCTTACGATGGCTTACAACTTTTTTACAAAGAAAACGGCCGACCTGAAGATATTGATGGGTTTACACCAGAGCAACGTTTCTTTATGAGTTGGGCAACAGTATGGCGTACCAAGTCTCGTGATGAGGCATTGCGCAACCAAGTAAAAACTGATCCACACTCTCCAGGAATGACGCGTGCAACACAACCTTTATTAAATGTAGATGCTTTTTACGAAGCGTTTGATATTAAAGAAGGCGATGCAATGTACTTAGCTCCTGAAGAGAGAGTTCGTATTTGGTAATATTTAGTGATTATGTCTAGTCCTAAATAACCGATACCGATTATTAAAGGATTAAATTTATTAATTA
>CAZFUX010000205.1:0-3956 GCA_964522085.1 uncultured Aequorivita sp. | reverse complement strand
TTCAAATTATTAAACCCGATTTTTCGGGTTCCTATCTGTAGTGAGTATACATCAATAGTATAACTTAAGGTTTGAAAAGTGTAAAATGAAATTCCTACTGGTAAAATAATTGACAACGTTGAAGTTTGCATTGTTACTCCAGCTGAAGCCCAAGCATCTACCCAACTTTCAATAAAAAAATTATAATATTTAAAAATTCCTAACAATCCCAAATTGAATATTAAACTAATGGACAGTAAGATATTTCGGTATTGTTTTAGATTTTCTTTTTCAAGAGAAAGTGCCACCAAATAATCTACCAAGGTACTCGCAAGGATGAGGCTCAAAAACCGATAATCCCACCACCCATAAAAAACATAGCTAGCAACCAACAATACTATATTTCTACTCTTTAAGGATTTATAAAAACAAACCAATAAAGCACAAAAATTGTGGGTAGAAATAGTAGGAATGTTAGGGAATTGAAGAGCATTTATCTGTTGTCGTTTTTTTTGCTTAACACCTGTAAAGAAGGCTTTTTTTTTCGTAAAAACGCACAAATTCTATTTGTTGCTTTTCAATATTAAATGCTGCTTTTATCCTTTTTTGAGCACTATGTGAAATTATTTCCTTCTGTTCAAAACTTAAAACCATCACTTTCTGAATTGTTTGAACCAATGCTTCAGGCGACTGACTTTCAAATAGCCACCCTGTTTTTCCGTCCAATATATTTTCAGGCAACCCTCCTACATTTGATGCTATTGTTAGCTTTCCCATTGCTTGTGCTTCTAATACGGCATTGCAGAAACCTTCATTTAAACTTGGTTGAATATATAGATAGGCTTTTGAAAGTTGTTCTAGTGTTTCTTGATGTGAACGTTTTCCGCAGAAAATAACTTCTTCTTTTAAATCTAATTCATACACCATAAATTTATAACGCTCCGTTTGTCTTTTATCGCCTTCACCAATAATATGATAGGTAAACTTTACTCCTTCTTTCTTTAAAATATGCATTGCCGCAATGGCTACATCCAATCCTTTTATCCAATTAAGACGGGCTATGGTTATAATTTTAAGGGTTTCAGAAGTTGGGTGTGCTAATGTCTTTGGAAAAGTATTTAATTTCACCGCTGGTGTAATTATGGCGAATGGTGTTTCTATTGAAAGTCCTAAACCTACCGCTTTGTTTAAAAGATAGTGGGAAATGCTGTGTACCTTATCTAAATATCTCCAAAGTTTAAGATAACAATTTGGGTGTTTTGTGGGATACACATTAATATCGAACCCACGGAAACTTACCGCCATTTTTGCGCCAATTGCTTTTGCGACTGCTTCACTGCCTAAAGCCTGCGTAGCAAAACCAAAATGCAACCAGTCTAACTTAGCTTTTAGTAGATGTGCATTGAGGTAAATATTTTTAAAAAGTTGAAGAAACCCTGTACCTTCTTTGCTCTCTAGTTTTATATAACGCAAAACCGTTTGCAAGTGTGGCAATAACAAAATAAATGTTTTAATAAAATACCAAAGCTGCAAAAATGGATTGCGACTTACCTTCGGACTTAAAATTACAGGGCACGCTTTAAAATTTTCACTTTCTGCTTGGCAATACAAACGTACATCTATCCCATTGGCAAGCAGCCCTTTTATCTTAGAGTTGAAAAAGGTTTCTGAATATCCTGGGGTTCGTGAAAGGACGATGCCTATGCGCATATTTAACTATTAAACTAATTATAAATTTACTATATATCAAAAAAACGTAGGATTACTACATCTTCAAAATTATAGTTTAATCACTTCTTTATATAAACGCTCCATCCCTTCTACCATTTGGTTTTCAGCATGTTGCTTTTCTACTTTTCTTCTTGCTGCCTGTCTTATTTTTTCAATTTCAGTTATTGGTGTTTTTATAAACTTTTCAATTGCTATAGTCATTGCTTCAGGGTTTCGTGTTGGTACTGTCCAGCCTTCGCAATTGTTTTCTATAAGTTCTGGCACGCCTCCACAAGCTGTACTTAATGATGGCAAGCCAATTGCCATTGCTTCTACGGCTACGTTTGGGATGCCTTCTGCTATACTTGGCACTATTAGTAGCGATGACGATTTCATTATTTTAAATACTTCAGCCTGCGGCATGCGTGGCTTTAAAACAACTTCTTTTTCAAGGTTTAGATCATTTATTAAGTATAGTAACTCTTCATCTTCTGCTCCACCAATTATAGTATATTGAAATGATACACCATTATTTTTCAATAATTTACAACTTCTTAAAGCGTACTCATATCCTTTTACCGAATGCGCCCTACCTACCGAAAGTAATGCGAGTGGTTTTGAAACTTTATATTTAGTATCGAAAGTAAATTGCTCCAGTTGCAATCCTGTATATATTACGGCATCAATTTTTGAAGTATCATTCCAAATCAGATTTCCTTTTTCTGAAATAGCTTTCGAAACCGAATGAAAACCAGCAATTTTAGGATACCATTTCTTTAAATATTCAAGGTTAACCTCATCCGTAAAAGGAACAATATTAGTTTGAGAACCACGCTGACTTAAAACTACTTTATACTTATTAGTTTGTAAAAACGTTTCACACCAATGCAAAACTGATGGCCATTGAAGGTGAATTACATCTGGATTAATAGTAGCAACAGCCGCTTTAAAACTTTGATGCTCTATTACCTTCCGTTGTCCGCTATAAAATAAATAGAATGTTTTAAAAAAGGATCGAAACCCTTTTATTCTATAGGAAATTGCAAGTGAAGTTATAATGAACTGAAGTTTATTTTGTTTGTTTCCTAAAGAAACATAATTTACATTATCTAGTCTATGGTTTAGTGTTTCATTAAATCCTAAAATATAAATTTCATGATTTTCAGCGAGTCCTTTTACCAACCTATTAATAAAGGGCGTGGTTTTAAAACTACCGTCGAAGATGATAATCTTTAATCTATGAGATTTATTCTTATCGTGCATTTTTACTTTTAAAACACTTTAATTAGTGTATTCTTTCTAAAATAAGCTGTGTTAAATCAGCTCCTCCAGCTTCGTTTACGTGGTCTTGATTAAAGAAGAAATCATCCCTATTACTATATACTTCTTTAAAATCTAGAATTTCAATATTTCTTTCAGCAAAAAAAAAAATCAGCTCCATAACTTTTATCGCCTTGAATTTCTAAAAGCTCTTTAGCCAAAGGTAATTTAAGACCATATAGTTTTATGTTGTTATCCATACAAAGTGTTATTATTCTTTGTAATGATTGGGTAAGAATTTTAGATTTTTCTTCATCTGGAAATTGATAGGCTACCCTAATCTTACAACTTTCAATTCGTTCCGATTCTGAAAAATTGATCCATTTTTTTCTTTCTTTTCCTTTTTCTTTTTTTGAAAAATATACCTTTATAATATCGCGTCCTTTAGGACTTAACAATGGGAAGAATCTATTTAAATACTTATCCTTAAACATTCCATAAAGATTATTAAAAGAATTAGCTTTTTTAAAGTAAATAGATCTATCATTATTATTTTTTGTTTCTCGATATTTTGATAGTGTGTGGTCATCTACTGTTATAATCAATCTTTCAATTGATGAACTCGCTATTAAGAAATTTAGTTTTCGCTCCATGTCTTCATACGAATCACTCCCCGCAGAAAAATTATAAAAACTGTTTAATGAATCAGTTTTTAGCAAAGGTGTTCCTCTTGAATCTGCCAACATATATGTTTTATAGTTTAATGCAACATCTTCATAATTTTTTAAATACAAAGAATACACAATACTATAAAACCAAAGATTTATTAAAAGCAATGGTATTATAAATAAAACGATATTTCTTAAAAAAAGCCGCATTAATTAAAATTGAAAGTAAATAAACTCAATGTTTTCGCCAAATCGTCCATAAATATATATACTCACTACACATAAGAACCCGAAAAATCGGGTTTAATAATTTGAAAATTATCTAAGAGTATTTTCTCA
>CAZFUX010000204.1:0-3990 GCA_964522085.1 uncultured Aequorivita sp. | reverse complement strand
TTAGCATCATTAATTAACGACAACGATTTGTTGCGTTAGAACCTTGAATGTAGCTATTAATCTGAATATTAGCACTATAAATATACAAAATAGTATTGACAACACCAAGAAAAATAATGCTAAATGATTGATTATTAATCGGTTAATTTAGGTAGTAAAATCTTGGATTCTCGAAAACCTAAATGGAGTGAGTATACTCTCCATTTTTTTTATTTTGAGTATGCAAAGCATTGCCCAGAAATCGGGACATTTAAATTTTGGTAATCTTGTAGCTATGATGCCTCAAACTAAAGCTGCCGACAGTGAATTACAATCCTACCAAAAAAACCTAGTTCAGGAAGTCGAAGCGATGGCAACAAGGTTTCAAGTAGATTATAGCTCTTATGTTAAGGAAGTCCAGAACGGTAACCTTTCGCCTAAAAAGCAATCGGAACGTCAAGAGGCTTTAAAAAAGAAGCAAGAAGAAATCACTGCTTATGAACAACAAATGGAACAACAGCTACAGGAAAAAAGGCAGGAGTTACTGCGGCCTATTCTTGAAAGAGCAGAGCTAGCCATAAAAGAAGTGGCACAGGAAAATGGTTATGAAGCAGTGTTTGACACCAGTATGTTTAATAAGGTACTATTTGCTGCTGACTCTGACGATCTTATGCAGAAAGTAAAGGGTAAATTGGGAATATAATATTGGTGCTGTTTGTGTTGTGAATTTCGTTTTCAAAATATTGGTTTGTAAAAGACATATTTTTACGAATAGTATTTCTTCTTCAACCAAAAAGAAACCCGCACCAATAAAATTAAAGCAGGTACTTCTACCAAAGGCCCAATAACTCCTGTAAACGCTTGTCCAGAGTTTAGTCCAAAAACGGCTATAGCTACAGCTATTGCCAGTTCAAAATTGTTTCCAGCTGCTGTAAATGCTATTGAAGCCGTTTTATCGTAAGTTGTACCCATTGCTTTGGAAAAGAAAAAACCTACAATAAACATAATGATAAAATAGATAAATAAAGGAATTGCAATAAGCAGTACATCGCTTGGAATTTCAACAATCAATTCTCCTTTTAAAGAAAACATAACTATAATAGTAAATAGCAGTGCAATAAGCGTAATTGGCGAAATGGTAGGAATAAACTTGGTTGTGTACCATGTTTCCCCTTTCCAAGGCACTAAAATCAATCTGCTTAAGATACCCAGCACAAAAGGAATTCCTAAATAAATTGCAACACTCTCAGCAATGGTTGCTATTGAAATATCGACTATTGCGCCTTCAAATCCAAAATAGGGAGGAAGCACAGTAATAAAAAGCCATGCGTAAAAACTATATGCAAACACTTGAAAAATGCTATTAAGTGCTACCAAACCTGCACCATATTCACTGCTTCCTTCTGCAAGATCGTTCCAAACCAAAACCATTGCAATACAGCGAGCTAAACCAATTAAAATAAGCCCTACCATATATTCAGGATAGTCTCTAAGAAAGGTTATTGCTAGCACAAACATAAGAACAGGCCCAATAATCCAGTTCAAAATTAAGGATATGGAAAGCACCTTTACGTCTTTAAAAACCTTTGGCAAAAGGGCGTAATTTACTTTCGCAAGTGGCGGATACATCATTAAAATTAAACCAATAGCTATAGGAATATTTGTACTGCCGCTATTAAAAGAGTTTAAAAATTCAGGAAAAGTGGGGGCAAAATAACCGATAGCCACACCAAATGCCATTGCTATAAAAATCCAAAGGGTGAGGTAATTATCTAAAAAGCTTATTTTTTTGGTAGATGCCATTTTATAAATTTATTTGTGAGAAAACATATTTCATTTCGGTCGCAATCTGCTTGCTGCGCTCTTGGTAAACTTGTTGCTGAAGTGGTGTTCCGTCTGAAACTTTCGGATCTTCGTACATTATAGCAATCCGTTTTTCTGAACCTGCTACAAAAGGGCAACCTGCATCTGCTTGTGAACATGTCATTATTGCTGCAAATTCTTTTTGAGGGTTAGCTTCGTCATCATATTTTTTTGAAAAACCGAGAATGGGTGGCGTATTTTCAGAATAACTTATTTTGTAAACAGGATTGTTGTTTTCGGATTCTTTAGAAACCTTAAATCCTGTGTTTTCTAAAGTAGTTGCAACCATCGGGAAAAGAGCAGTAGCTTCCGTACCGCCAGAAAAGCATTGCATATTTGGGACGTTAAAATATGCTGCCATTGTTTGCGCCCAAACCTGAGCGAAATGGCTTCGCCTTGAATTGTGGGTGCAAATAAAGTTTAACTGAATTGGCTGTTTTTGCAGTATTTTATTATTAATAAAATCTACCAAAGGCTGTAACGTTTCTTTTCTTTCTTCGGAAAAGCTTGACGCATCTAACACTTCAATGTATTTTTTAATAGGTACTATTATCTTCATTTGTTTTTTTTAACCCCAACAATTCTACTACGTCGTTCTAAAAGCACATTGTCTTTCCAAACGCCACGAAGTTGCCCAACTTTTTCTTTAAAACCTACTTCACGAAAACCACACTTTATATGCAATTTATGGCTGGCTATATTTTCTCGAAATATTCCAGATTGCAGTGTCCAAATATTGTTGGCTTCGCTTATTTCTATTAAATTTTTTAAAAGAAATTCGCCCACGCCTTTCCCTCTTGCGTCTTCTGAAATATAAACGCTTACTTCTGCCACACCACCATAAACACAGCGGCTAGAAACAGGAGATAAAGCAGCCCAGCCTAGAAAATTATTTTCTTTAATAGCGATAATTCTTCCAAAGGAAAAATGTCCGCTGTCCCACTTTTCCCAACTTGGGACGGTTGTTTCAAAAGTTGCTTTTCCGGTTCGTAAACCTTCGTCATAAATTTTAGCGACTTTAAGATAGTTTTCTTCTGAAATGAAAATAGTTTTCATATTAACAACATCCAGATTTTGGGTCGCAGTAGGAAGTTACAGGTTGTAGATCAGTAAGCTTCATTTTAGGTTTTTCAGCAGGAATTCCACAGTTTTCTTTTGCAAGACAATCGGTTTGTTTGGTTGTAAGCAAAAAGTTTTTTCCGTCAAAATCCAATCCAAATTTACCTATGGTTTCGGCCTGGTATTCAACTTCAATTTCTAAATCTTCAATACCGATTACTTTTTCTGAAAGTTCAATAATGTGTATTAATTTTTCAGGATGTAAACGGTGATTGTAATCATCTGCATTCCAAAGTTGAAAATTTGCAACTTCTTCTGTGCGCACTGTACCGCCACAATCTATAAAGTGTTTGGTTATTTTACCAACCTCAGTAACGTGAAAATGGGTTGGTACTAACTCTCCGTTTGGAAGCATAAATGTTATTTGCTCCAAAGTATTTAAGTGATTTTTTATTTCTGAAAGTTTCATGTTATTTTGTTTTAAGGTTAACAACAATTGTTTTTATTTTCTATGTCTTGATTTAAAAATTGATTCATTACTGCTTTCATAGCAGTCCAATTTTCTTGGTGAATGCAATAGCAAATGCTTGTGCCTTCTATACTACCTTTTATTAAGCCAAGGTTTTTGAGCTCCTTTAAATGCTGGCTAATGGTGGGTTGCGCAAGGCCAATTTCTTCTACCAAATCGCCACAAATACAAGCATTTATTTTGAATAAATGCTGAAGAATAGCCACTCGTGCAGGATGACCAAAGGCTTTTGCAAAGGTTGCAATCTGGTTTTGTTGGTCAGTGAATATTTCGGTTTTTGTGATTCCCATAATTTATAATCGGTTATTATATTGCAATATTACGATGAATTATTTTATTTGCAAAGGATTTTTGTTTTTTTTTCAATTTATTAATTTTTTAAAAGATTTTCGAAGATTTCAAAATGATGTGCTTCAGTCCTCAAAGAAATAGTCAAGACATTTTTTTGAAGTACAATTGAATAGATTTCGCCCATTTTAAAAAGCGGTTCGAGGATTTGGTATAGTTTAAGACCGTTGCACGGGCTAGTCGATTTCTTGTAAATTTCGTATCTTACTGTT
>CAZFUX010000203.1:0-4087 GCA_964522085.1 uncultured Aequorivita sp. | reverse complement strand
GCATGATGTAACTATTACCAAAGAATCTCCAAATTATTCGAGGTAGGTTTTTAAAGATTGCTTAACGGTAGGTGTATGAAATGTAGCGTACAAAAAGACACTTCGTTTCAGGTTATTTATTTAGTTAAATATGAATATTTTGCGGAATTTTGTAAATAAGCAATAGCCTCACGGTTCAGTACTTACTAGCTATGTCTTATACCTGGTGTTGTGCGTCATATAAAAAAACGTCCGTGCATTCAGCAAGTTTCGGGTTTTATAGGAATGAAATCAATTCTATTTTTGCTGTTATAAAATGGGAACTTAATGAACGAACAAGAATACATTAATTATAATAGAATAGCAGAAGCTATTGAATACATACAACAGAACTTCACGGAGCAACCAACTCTTGAAGCAATTGCCAAAAAAGTACATTTAAGTCCATTCCACTTCCAAAGAATTTTCACAAATTGGGCAGGCGTTAGTCCTAAAAAATTCTTGCAATTTATAAGCGTTCAACACGCAAAACAAATTCTGAATAATTCACAATCTACTTTATTTGAAACCGCATACAAAACGGGGCTTTCTAGTACAGGAAGATTACACGATTTATTTGTAAAAATTGAAGGAATGACACCCGGAGAATACAAAAATAAAGGAGAAAACCTTACTATAAACTATAGTTTCACAGAAAGTTTGTTTGGGCGAATTTTAGTTGCTTCTACACACAAAGGAATTTGTTATATGGGTTTTTCAGATGACAAACAAATTGCTTATTCAGAATTGGAAAAACGCTTTCCAAAAGCCAGATTTATTCAACAAACGGACAGCATTCAACAAAACGCTTTGCAGATTTACACACAAGATTGGAGAAAAATCAATAAGATAAAACTACACCTAAAAGGAACAGATTTTCAGCTAAAAGTTTGGGAAGCACTTTTAAAAATTCCAACAGGAAATTTAGCAACTTATGGAAATATTGCAAAAATCATTCAAAAACCGAAAGCTTCAAGAGCAGTCGGAACTGCTATCGGAAATAATCCTATTGCTTTTTTAATTCCCTGTCATAGAGTTATCCAATCCACAGGAGTATTTGGTGGTTATATGTGGGGAACAACTCGAAAAACCGCAATTATTGGTTGGGAAGCATCAAAAATCAACACTTCAAATATTACTGTATAGTGATGGGAAATCTAAAAACAAAACTTGACACAATCGATTGGAAATCTGTATCTGAATCAATGAATAAAAAAGGCTATGCCATTATTCCCAAAATACTATCAGATGAACAATGCAACGAACTAATACAAGAATACAATAACGAAAATTTGTATCGAAAAATGGTTATAATGGAACGCTATCGTTTTGGTTTGGGCGAATATAAATACTTCGATTATCCACTTCCTAAAATTATTCAAACATTAAGAGAAACTATATATCCAAAACTTTCACCTATTGCAAACCTTTGGATGGAAGTGCTGAATATTGATAAAATTTTCCCCAAAACATTTGAAGAATTCCAATCGCTTTGCCATCAAAATAATCAGCTAAAACCAACACCATTAATTTTAAAATATGAAAAAGGTGGTTTTAACACTTTACATCAAGATTTATATGGAGATGTTTATTTTCCAATGCAAACCGTTCTTTTTTTAAACAAGTCTGATGAAGATTTTACAGGCGGAGAATTTGTTTTGATACAGCAAACGCCAAGAGCACAATCTAAAGCTATAGTTTTAAAACCAAGAAAAGGCGATATGCTCATTTTTGCTACAAATTTTCGACCAATTAAAGGAACAAGAGGTTATTATCGAGTAAATATGAAACACGGAGTAAGTGAAGTGATTAGTGGAGAACGACATACTTTAGGTGTTATATTTCACGAGGCAACCAGCTAATAAAATGATAAAACATATTGACATTGATGATGCCGAACTTCATCAAAAAATAAAACGAAAAGAAATCGTTTATGGTGGAAATCCCAACCTGAAAATTTACGGAACTTTACAATGCAAATCAGGTAAAAGAATGAAAAAGGAAAACCGTGTTTTTTTTAATAGAATCGAACAAGCCAAAGAACTTGGATTTAGACCTTGTGGACATTGTTTGCGTGCCGACTATAAAATTTGGAAAAATGGACTTATTTAATACCTCAAAAAATGCCAATATCTTACCTTTTGACGGAGAAGTAAAATATTATGGTTCAGTAATGAATACAGATAAGGCTCAACATTATTTCGACCAATTACTACAGTATATTCAATGGAAAAATGACAAAGCTATCATTTTTGGAAAATTGATTATTACTAAACGTAAAGTCGCTTGGTATGGAGATAAACCATTTGATTACACCTATTCAAAAACTACTAAATTTGCACTACCTTGGACTAAAGAACTTTTAGAACTCAAAGAGATTATAGAAAATAAGACAGGAGAAAAATTCAACTCTTGTTTGCTTAATCTATATCATAACGGAGACGAAGGAATGGCTTGGCATAGTGATGGCGAAAAAGATTTGAAAAAAAATGGTGCAATTGGTTCATTAAGTTTTGGAGCAGAACGCAAATTTTTATTCAAGCATAAGGAAACTAAACAAACTGTTTCCGTCCATTTAGAAAAAGGCAGTTTATTGGTTATGAAAGGAAGAACACAAACCAATTGGCTTCACCGTTTGCCGCCAACAAAAAAAGTAAAAAATCCGAGAGTAAATTTAACATTTAGAACTATCGAAATTTAATACAGCAAGTATCGGGTTTTTAAATTTACAGAAGTCAGATACCTTTGATTTCTAATAAAATCGGTACCAAATAAAATTTCAATAAAATGAACGCAAAAATAACCATTAGGGTAGCTATAATAAGTTTAATCATTCTATTTTTTTTAAACCAATTCAAATGAATGCAACCAACAAATATGAAAAAAAAACATATATACTTATCCACGGTTCTTGGCATAGTGCGTGGAACTGGTATAAGGTAACTCCTTTATTGGAAAGTCAAGGACATACCGTTTACCCAATTGACCTACCAGGTATGGGTAGAGATAAAACACCAATTGAAGATGTACGCTTTGAAACCACAATCCAAAAGCTATCCAATCTAATTGATAGTATTGCGGGAAAAGTTATTTTAGTAGGTCATAGTAAAAACGGTATTATGTTATCACAACTAGCAGAATATCGCCCAAAAAAAATCGAAAAACTAATTTATATAGTAGCCGTTTTAGTTGCCAATGGAAAGAGTGCAAAAGATTATTTCTCATTGGATAAAAATGAGATATTAGGACCACACATTACCAAAAACGGAACAATTTCCTCTATACTTTTACCAGAAATATATAAAGAAGGGTTGTATCATGATTGTGAGGATGATATAACTGAAATGGCAAAAATAATTTTACTTCCAGAGTCTTATGAATCTGCAACGGTAAAACTTAAACTGACGGAAGAAAATTATGGAAGCGTGCCAAGATACTATATAGAATGTACTGAAGACAGAGCAATAACACCTTGGTTGCAAGAGAAAATGTTGTCTGAAATGCCTTGTTTGAAGGTATATAAACTACCATCAAGTCATTCACCCTTTTTCAGTATGCCAGATAGGCTTGCTAAGCTCATTTTAAAAATCACTAATCTATAAAATATACATACCTATAATAAAACAGACAAGAACAATATATTAATAAAAATGGATTTGTAATTTTGATAGATAATGGGGAAATATTCTCTGTTGACACACAATAAACAAAGAACACATCAAGTGAGCGTATAAAGTACGAACGCACAACAAAGAACTGTGGCTAAAAACAAGTAAAAACTAACTTATTTTAACCAAAGTACTTCTATAATTTTCATCGTAAGGGATTCTAGATTTTGCTATTGCAAAAGCTTGTTTTAGTAGTTTATTACAAACTGCTAATAGGGCTAGTTTTTTACTCTTCCCTTTAGCTACTATTCTATCATAAAGTGCCTTGCATGCTTTTTTATATTTACAGTCGGTTATAAACGGAAAGGTTCGTGTTTCAAAATCTGCTACTATTCTTATACTAAGCGTTAAACAAACTTAGCTAATTTTTCTGATAAAATCAAGCTTCAACTATTCAGTAT
>CAZFUX010000202.1:0-4091 GCA_964522085.1 uncultured Aequorivita sp. | reverse complement strand
TTTTCAAATTATTAAACCCGATTTTTCGGGTTCCTATGTGTAGTGAGTATAGTAAGCATTTGTTTTACTATATTTTTCATATTTCGATAAGCGTAAAAAGCTATTCCTAGTCCACCTCCCGAAGCATTCTTTTCATAAATTTTCGTCCTTGAAAGAAGCCCTCTTTCAAGCAACACAATTATCTAATTTTTAAACCAATCACCCATGAAAAGAATAATTTTATGGGGACTATTGCTATGCTTTGGTATTGCACATGCGCAATCATTAAAAGGAATAGCAAAGGACCCAAATAATATGCCCTTAGAAAATGTAGCGGTTTTTGACCGAAATTCTGGCAATCACACACACACACACCGATTCCTACGGAAAATTTTCACTTGAAAACGTGAAGGAAAATGACATTATTAATTTTTCGATTTTAGGTTTCAGCACTTTTGAATATTCAGCAACCGCTGAAAGTTTTGCCGAACCCGTACTTATAGTTTTAGAAGTAGCGTCGGTTTCTTTAGAACAAGTTACCATTACACCCGAAGTAAATACAATAAGCCAAATTGTGGCAGTAGATTTAAAGATTGATCCTGTAAAATCATCGCAGGAAATACTCCGAAAAGTACCAGGCTTAATAATTGGTCAGCACGCTGGTGGCGGGAAGGCCGAACAAATATTTTTATGAGGTTTTGATATTGACCACGGAACAGATATTAGTCTTTCTGTAGACGGAATGCCTGTAAATATGGTATCGCACGCCCATGGGCAAGGGTATAGCGATTTGCATTTCGTAATTCCGGAAACAATCGATAAAATTTCCTTTGGAAAAGGACCTTACAATGCGGCCTATGGCGATTTTGCCACAGCGGGTTATGTAAGTTTTAAAACCTTGGATAAACTCGATAAAAGTTCCGTTTCGCTAGAATATGGACAATTTGATGCTTTTAGAACTGTAGGGCTTTTCAATTTATTGAATACTGAAAACAGCAATGCATACGCAGCTGCATCGCTCAATAGTTTTAATGGCCCGTACGATTCGCCGCAGAATTTTAATCGTTTTAATATGATGGCAAAGTACACACTTAAATTACCAGACAATCAAAAATTAAAACTGACCGCTTCGCATTTTCAAAGCAAATGGGATGCATCGGGGCAAGCACCGCAACGTGCTATAGATTCGGGTTTAATAGATCGTTTCGGTTCTATAGGCGATACCGAGGGTGGAAACACCAGTCGAACAAATCTTCTGATTAATCACTCAAAATTACTTTCAGGAAACAAAAAACTTGAAACCAGTGCGTATTATTCACATTACGATTTTGAGCTGTTTTCAAATTTTACTTTCTTTTTGGAAGACCCTATAAATGGCGACCAAATTGCACAACGCGAAGACCGGAATATTTTAGGCTTTCAAACAGAATTTTCGCATAAAATAACTTCTGAAAATTTAGACTTTAAATACACCGAGGAGTTGGAGTGCGTTATGACGATGTAAACGATATAAAACTTTCGCACACCAAAAACCGCTATGAAATCTTAGATAGATTGGCCTACGGAAAGGTGGATCAAATAAACAGTTTTGCTTTTTTAAATACAGAATTTGGACTTGGCGATTTTAAGATAAACCCAGCCTTACGTTTGGATTATTTCAAGTTCGATTATGAAAACAAACTTTCGCCAACATATGATAACCGTAGTGAAAGTAAAATTTTTGCAAGCCCTAAATTGAATTTTATTTACAGTCCAAATCGCGATTTTCAATTGTTTTTAAAAACAGGAATTGGTTTTCATTCAAACGATACTCGTGTGGTTGTTGCCAATAGTGGTGAAGAGATTTTACCCGCAGCCTATGGCGCAGATTTGGGTGGAATCTATAAGTTAACAGACAATTTAATTTTTAACACCGCGCTCTGGACTTTATTTTTAGAGCAAGAATTTGTGTGCGTTGGCGACGCTGGAATTGTTGAACCAAGCGGAAAAACGCGAAGAATGGGCGTAGATTTTGGACTGCGGTACGAAGCTACAGATTGACTTTATTTATTCGGCGATGTAAATTACACCTATGCACGCAGCACAGAAGAGCCTAAAGGCGAAGATTACATTCCTCTGGCTCCAGATTTAACCTCCACCGGTGGAATTGTGATTGAAAATATTTCAAATTTTTCGGGAGGATTGAATTATCGCTACCTAAAAGATAGAGCGGCAAACGAAGATAATAGTATTGTTGCAGCTGGTTATTTAGTAGCAGATTTTAATGTAAACTATACTTATAGAAACTTTGTCTTCGGAATTGCTATTGAAAATCTTTTCGACACCGAATGGAACGAAACTCAATTTGCTACTGAGAGCAGGTTATTCAACGAACCAGAGTCGGTTGAAGAAATTCATTTTACACCCGGGACACCATTTTTTCTTAGAGGAAAAGTAACTGTTAATTTTTAACTAATCATTTTTTTTGGCAATGTTCTTTTTGGCTAAATTGCACGATCAATAATCATCTATGAACATTGCCATTTTATCGCGAGGCGAAACCCTTTACTCTACCAGAAGTCTCTTAAATGCATGTGAAGCGCGAGATCATACAGTAGAAGTTTTAGACCCTACTTATTGCAATCTTACGGTAACAAACGGTAAGGCTAAGCTCTATTTTGAAAATGAATTGGCGGATAATTTAGACGCTATTATTCCCAGAATAGGAGCTTCAAACACATTTTATGGCACCAATGTAGTACGTCATTTTGAAGCTATGGGCATTTTTAGCGTGGTTTCTTCAGCAGGTATTTTAAATAGCCGCGATAAATGGATCTGCTTTCAAATATTGGCAAAAAATCGAATTCCTGTTCCAAAAACAATTTTCGCTTCTTTTTTCGAATTCGAAGAGCAATTGAAAACCTTTAACGGGAAACCCATAATTATTAAACTTTTAGAAGGAACACATGGCGAAGGCGTTATTCTTACTGAAAGCCCGCAAAATGCTTTAGCAACAATAGAAGCTTTAAATGCCGCTGGGGTTAAATTTTTACTTCAAGAATTTATTGAAGAATCTAAGGGTGCAGATGTAAGAGCTATCGTTGTAGATGGCGTTGTGGTTGTTGCAATGAAACGACAGTGCAAAGTTGGTGATTTCCGAAGTAACCTTCATCGTGGCGGTACTTCAAAAATTATTGAACTTTCTTCCGCTGAAGAAAAAATTGCAATTAACGCAGCAAAAGCGTTAGGCCTTGGGTTTTGTGGTGTTGATATTTTACAGTCTAAAAATGGTCCATTGGTTTTGGAAATAAATAGCACACCAGGATTAGAAGGAATTGAAAATACGTCTGGGAAAAGTGTTTCTAAAAGTGTGATTGAATATATTGAACGCATTATGAAATAGTATTAGTTTTTAAGTACCATCAAGAGCAATGCTGCATTTTTTGCACCTTCATTTAAAAAAAATACATTCAATAGTTTTCTCTTCTCTTTATTTCTTCTTTTTAAAAGTAATAGTTATCGGGATGGAATTTATATTTTAATTACCTTGCATTAACCAAACTCCTAATACATTGAAAAGAGATATAGGCAGAATAGACAAAGTAGATTTCCCAGTATTGAATCTATTTGATATTGAAATAAAAATAGATACAGGTGCCTACACATCCTCCATTCATTGTAAAAACCTGAAAGTAGAAAAAAATTACCTAAAATGTAATTTTTTAGACGAACAACACCCTA
This sequence comes from uncultured Aequorivita sp., assembly GCA_964522085.1. Taxonomy (GTDB): domain Bacteria; phylum Bacteroidota; class Bacteroidia; order Flavobacteriales; family Flavobacteriaceae; genus Aequorivita. The sequence continues at coordinate 392 of CAZFUX010000202.1, read as the reverse complement.
GCTACCACGAAAAGGAAATAATTTTTGATGAATACGATGTGAAAGTCGTAAAAAGCAGCAACGGTCAATCTGAAGCGAGGTATAGAATTAAAACAGAAATTGTTCTTTTCGGAAAAAAACAATCAATTTATTTAACTTTAAGTGATCGTGAAGAAATGCGTTTTCCTGTACTTTTAGGAAGAAGCTTTTTAAGCAAGAAAATTAGAGTCTTATCCGCAAATGCAAATTTATACTCTACGAAACGACTTGTAGAAACTGCCAAAGCCAGAAAACACGACGTTGAGGTTATAAACCACGCAAAGTGCGATATCGTTATCGAAAAGAAAAACCCAGTAATTATACTCACTACACATAGAAACCCAAAAAATCGGGTTTAATAATTTGAAAATTAT
>CAZFUX010000201.1:0-4101 GCA_964522085.1 uncultured Aequorivita sp. | reverse complement strand
AATTTTCAAATTATTAAACCCGATTTTTCGGGTTCCTATGTGTAGTGAGTATACTATTATGAAAGCACTAACAGAAAAAGTAATTACAGAAAAACTAAAAGAATTTGAAGGTTGGGAATATACAGAAGGAGCCCTTCACACAATTTTTGAATTTGACGATTTTAAAGAAGCCTTCTCAGCAATGACAAGAATTGCTTTTGAATGTGAAAAATTAAACCACCATCCTGAGTGGAGCAATGTTTACAACTCATTAGAAATATACCTTTCTACCCACGATGCTGATGGCGTTACAGAAAAAGATTTTGAGCTTGCCGGAATTATTGATGAGTTAATTGGATAGAAATTGCAAACCCACCTCGAGCCTTACAAAATGAAGGCGAAATCTATAATTAAAATCTTTTGAATTTTGTGATTTGACTTTTATTTGGAATTTGGGTTTTGGAATTTGTAATTTTTTATCTTTGAAACTTCTTTTAAAGAATAGATACTAAACAATACTAATAGATAATAGTTTATGGGAAGAGCTTTTGAATTCAGAAAAGCACGAAAAATGAAGCGTTGGTCGGCAATGTCCAAAGCTTTTACGCGCATTGGTAAAGATATTGTAATGGCAGTAAAGGAAGGCGGTCCCGATCCGGATGCCAACTCTAGACTACGTGCAGTAATCCAAAATGCCAAGGCGGTGAATATGCCCAAAGATAATGTGGAACGTGCTATTAAGCGCGCAAGCGACAAAAGTCTTGGGGATTATAAAGAAGTGCTTTTTGAAGGCTACGCACAACACGGAATCGCTTTACTAATTGAAACTGCAACGGATAACAACACAAGAACTGTAGCTAATGTACGCATGAATTTTAACAAATGTAATGGTAGCTTAGGAACTTCAGGCTCCGTTGTCTTTATGTTTGACCATACATGCAATTTTAGAATACAAGACAATGATTTTGACTTAGAAGAGCTAGAATTAGAATTAATAGATCACGGTGTTGAAGAAATCTTTAGAAATGAAGATGAAGATGAACCAGGTGTAATGATTTATGCTCCGTTTGAAAGCTTTGGATCTATACAAGCCTATTTAGAAGAAAATAATATTGAAATTATTTCTTCAGGATTTGACCGCATTCCGCAAGTGACTAAAAAATTAAATGAAGAAGAAGCTGCCGATGTTGAAAAATTACTAGAAAAGCTAGAAGAAGATGATGATGTACAAAACGTGTATCATACAATGGAAGAGTCGTCGGAAGAGTAAAATTCTTTTGAAATAAAGTATTTAATGCCCTTAACTTTTTAGTTTTGGGCATTTTTTTTTCAAATTATGCTTAAAGGTTATTGCCATCATAAGAATACTCAGGCTTTTTACCTTTTGCACCAATATAAAATGATTCAATTTCTATAATATCTGCATCGAAATCTTCGGTAGGATAAAAAGGTTCTGAAATTTTTACTGTTTTTGTACCCCAATCAAAAGCAACACGCACTATTGGTACATTTGCGGCTTTGGCAATGTAATAATAACCTGTTTTTAAGACATCTACTTTTTTTCGAGTGCCTTCAGGTGCTAATGATAGTCTAAATTCTTTTTTCTTTTCAAAGATTTTTGCAATTGCTTCAACTTTATTCTGCCCTGGAGTTCTGTCTAAAGATTCACCTCCCATCCATCTAAAATAGGCGCCAAATGGCCATTTAAAAAGTTCTTTTTTTGCTATAAAATTTATTTGAATATTCAGTGTCCAGCGAATAAAAACGCCAATATAGAAATCGTGCCAGCTTGTATGTGGCACTACGATAATCACACTTTTTTTTATGGTATCTTGATGAAAACTACCAACAATTTTCCACCCCATTACTTTATAAAATACAAATTTTCCAAGTCCCATAAATTACTGTTACATTTTTAGATATAGACTACGTAATTTATCAGGTGTTATGGTTTTTTCCCAGTCGTCTCCAAGTGCATTTTCCCATAGCGGAACCATTCCCATAGCTACTCTAATCATAGTTTCCATTTGTTTTTCGGAAAGATTCGCACAAATTCCTTGCGGAATTTCAACTCCATGTTTTTCAACCATTTTTTTGAAAATAGCCACATCTTTAGCGTAAAATTCTTCTAAATATTGAAAAACAATACAATTACCAATGCCGTGCTTTGTTCCCAAAACATAACCAAGACCATAGCTCATAGCGTGTGCAACGCCAACTTGGGAGTAAGCGATGCTCATACCGCCGTGCCAAGAAGCCATCATTAATTTGCCGCGCGATTCTTCTTCAGTGAGAGAATCTTCATTTAAGAAAATTTCCATACAAAGATCGTAGGCTTTTTCGCCATAACTTTGGCTGAAAGTATTTAAAAACGTGCCATTCAAGGATTCTACACAATGTATAAAGCAATCCATTCCTGTATAAAACCATTGATTTTTAGAAACGCCTTTGGTAAGCGCTGGATCGAGTATTACTTGGTCGAAAGGTGTGAAGTCACTATTGATGCCAAGTTTACGCACAGGACCTGTTAAAACGGTTGTGCGTGAAACCTCTGCTCCTGTTCCCGAAATTGTTGGAACGCCTACATGATAAATTGCTTTTTCCTTTACCAAATCCCAACCTTGATATTCTGAAGCACTTCCTTTATTTGTTAACATTATGGAAACGGCTTTTGATAAATCTAAAACTGTTCCGCCGCCAATGCCTATAATTCCTGAAGGTGAATGTTTAAATTCAGCTTTAATTTCATTGACCAAAGCGTCAACTTGTGAGGTTTTGGGCTCTTCTTCAGTTGAAACGAATAGTACTTTATCATTAAAACGAAGGTTTATTCTGTCTATAAATTCAGAATTGTTTTTAAAAACATCATCTACTAAAAATATAAAGGGTGATTTTTCCTTTTTATGAGAAGAAAGAATTGAAGAAAGTTGGTCGAAACATCCTTCGCCAAAAACCACTTTTGGCACCATTGGGAAGTTTCTAAATTTATTATTAACACTGATTGTTTTGCTGTCTTTCAGCATTTTATTGGCTCTTTCTAAGTCTTCAGGTGTGTCTATTTCAACTCCAGAAGTGTTTGAAACTGCCATTTTTATATTTTTTCCGTATTCTAAATATCGAATGCATTCTATTTTTTCTACTTCTTCCAAAGTACGCATTGGCAAGCGATAAAAATCCATAATCGCCTGTTTTCTAAATGCATATATGCCTTTGTGCTTGTAATATTGTAGTTCCACATTTTTGTCACGTGGATATGGAATTGGCGATCGCGAAAAGTAAAGCGCAAAATTGTCTTTATCTACAATTACTTTTACGGTATTGGGATCGTTTATTTCTTTCCAATCGTGGATTTCGGCCATTAATGAGGCTAAATCTATCTTGTCTGCATCAGGTTCGTTAAAAACAGCTAACACTTTTTCCAAACCTTCGCGACTTGTAAAAGGTTCGTCGCCCTGAACGTTTACAACAATATCTACGTCCATATTTTCCACAGCTTCGGCAATACGGTCGCTACCGCAGTCGTGTTCTTTAATACTCATAATGGCTTTGCCACCATTATTTTCAATTTCCTGAAAAATAACATCGCTATCTGTTACTACATATACTTCATCAAAAAGATTTGTGGCTTTTGCAGCTTCGTACGTTCTTACAATTACGGGCTTTCCACCCAAATCTTGCATTAATTTACCTGGAAATCGAGACGCACCGTAACGTGCGGGAATCATTGCTATTATTTTCAAATATATAATTTTTGTGTATTTACTTCAAAGTTCTTCATTTTTTCATCTACTCTAAAGATAAATTATAAGAAATCTGAATTCAAAAATAAGAAGTTTAAGTTCTTGGAGTACTTTTTTTTCGAAGCTTTTTATAAAATCTAAAAATTACGAAAAATAGAAATATTACAAATATAAATGCTAGTACCGGCAAAAATATGGAAACCACTGCCATAACAACAGAAGTTCCCGTTTCTACAGTAGTTAAAACTGGGTTTGCGAGTCCGCCAGTTGTTGTGCTAGAGGTTAATCTGGCTGCGGAAGTATTCCCTTTAATATACTCACTACACATTAGGAACCCGAAAAATCGGGTTTAATAATTTGAAAATTATCTGAGAGTATTTTC
>CAZFUX010000200.1:0-4131 GCA_964522085.1 uncultured Aequorivita sp. | reverse complement strand
TATAATCGCAAAATCAAAAAGTGCAGGAATTTTAAGCATAAAGTACATTTTGAACACACAAAGCCTCCAATTAGGAGGCTTTTAAATACCGTTTAAACACTATTTAAGCAGTTGTGTCAGTTGTCCATCGTTTATGTAGCATTATGTCTGTATAGCCTGAATTATGGCTTGTTCTGTTATACTGATACACAATCTTAGCCTTACTAAATGGATTTATACCGCCTGTATTCGTCTCAATCCACTCACATAATTCTATTACACTCGATTTATTTGATGTGAAATAGAAATAGTTTGATGCTTTTAACACCTTTAAAACGTCTAAATAATCAGATAATCGCCAATAGTTTTTATATGTGCTGCAGTCAGTTGACAAATATGGAGGATCTACCAAAAAAACAACATTCTGATAATCTTTGTATTTTAGATATAATTCTTTGTATTCTGCACAAACAAATTCAACATCTTTCAAATAACCATCTCCGTTGTATTTAGACTTTCGGAGCCTCATATACAGCGTTTGCTTCTCAAAATCTGTGTAATTATTTACATAATTCATACTAAATAATAAGTTTGATGACAATGTAATAAAATCAACATAGCCTTTCTTATCGGCTTGTTTTATCAACTTTAAAGCATCATTTCTATACTTACCTGTAATACGTTGCTTACTTGGAACGTCTTTTAAAATAGGCTTCAAATCTGCTATTAATTTATTTGTTGAGGGAATAGCTGCTAATCGTTTTTTATAATGATCATAATCATTGTAAATTACTTTTGCATTTGGGTATTCTGATTTTACAGTATGACTCAATAAACCACTTCCGCCAAATAAATCAACATAAATTGCATTCTTCGGATATTCTTTTAAAGCTTCTTTAAATTGAGTTAAAAAATTACGCTTTTGACCTTGAAAAGGCAACGGCGATTGTTTGTGTTTATTCATATTATATTACTTATTTTGTTTTTCTATTAATTATTTATAGCTACACATTTAAGCTAAATTTACTACTCTTTCCAGCAATTAATTTGTTGGTGTTTTCGATATTGTTTTCGTATATATGAACATTTCCCAACATTATCGTTATACTCTTTAAAGGCAATTCTATCTGGCGACTAATCAAATACAAGTGATAAATATCTGCAGGTAAACCCAAACTAGCATCACTACTACGCTGATATGCACTTAACACTAACTTACCGTTATCTATCTGAAATTGTATAATAGATAAACAGGGATGTTGATTGCTTTCTGTATCATTTTTTCCCAGGAATAATACATAATTCTTTGAGTTCCTTTTCTCTCGATTAATTTGCTTAATTAGTCCTGGTAACTGTTCAAAATAAGTAGGGTAAGAATTTACTAAAATAGGACCACAATAATCCCACCACGAAACGCCAATCTTTCGATATTCCTCTGTATTTCGTTCGCCTTTCATAAATAGATCTAATTCGTTTTTTAATTTATTTCTTGCTACAGAATGACCTTCTAAAATTTCTAATAGATCAACTGGCTTTAGATCTAGTTTGTAATTTAATAAATAGGTAATATTTCCTTTTTTATTATATTGGTTCTTACCTTTTGTAATAATTTTTTTTAATGTTTCGTGATATTTATTCATTTTTTTAATTGTTATATTTTACATTTGTGCCTCTGACCACAAACAAGAAAAACCGTACAAGCAACTAAAGGAACATTGTCCTTCAGTAGCCTGTACGGTTCTTGTTTAAAAAGTGGTCAGAGATTTTTTAAAGCTGGAGGACTCTTTTAAGCCATACCTCCATAGGCTTTACAATCTATATTCCTACAAACTGTATCCGAACCGCTACATAAAAAGGCGGTCGATTTTCGTGCGGTTGGTTGCCTCCTTTTTCTTTGGTAAACGCATTGTTTAATGTTTTAAGACCATTACCGTCAGTAGCGGCGATATAACCGTTGTAACCTGTATCTTTGTCTCCACCATCTTCCATTCCATGTTTATGTGTTGGCATTTCGTTTATAGACAATTGATGCATCTTGGAGCCGCCAGTAGAGCCTACATTGTCATAATCGCTGTCTCTTGGATCAAATCCTACAATAAACTTAGAGCGCAAATCATTTGTGCCATTTGTGCCGTCTGCAATGAACCAACCAGCAGGTAGTGCATTGTTACTAATATTACCTGCTATTTCTTTTATTTCGCCTATGATAGGTTCGGTTTTATACCAACGCTTCAAATTGGTAAAAGGCATTATATCTGTGCCATTTGTGCCAAACTCAAAGAACTCATTTATAAATGCTTTCTTTTGATTTCCGTCTTCATAATTTCTTGATGTTTCTACTTTTATAAGAGATATTTGTGCGTGTGCTGCACCACCAACAAAATGATATAATTTACCGTTGTGGGTAATCAATCCATCAGAGACAATAGACGTTTCAGGAGAAGTTATACAACCGCTCACTATTCTTTTATCGCCAAAAACAGCAAAGAGAAACGCATCTCTATCATTGTGCATTTTTTGAAGGTAGTCTATACTGATATCGTCAAACGGATAACCGCCTTGTTGCATCGTGTCTAAGTGTCTCATATCAATTCTATTTTAAATAATTTGTCTTTACCTGTGTAATATTTTGTTAGATATCTAAGTGCGTCTAATTCGGTTTGTGGTAAGTTGATTACCAACGGAACTAACACTACAAAATCTGTGCTTCTATCTGCTATTTCTTGCTGTGTGTACACATATTTAGGCAAATACGTTTGTTGTGCTTCCGCTTCTGTGTACAGATACAAAGTGTTAATTCGATTTCCTTCGCCTATTCTTATACGTCTATCAACAACATCGAATCTATCATTTAACACCTTTTCTACACGTCCTACACGGCTGTCGTGTGATAATTTATAGATGTTCTTTTTCCGTTCCGTTCGTAAACGTTCTAATTGCTTTTCAAACGGATATACCAGTACTTTTAACCAAGCAATATGTATCGGTTTACGCCATTTTGTAGGCATCAACTGAACCGCCATTGTAGGAATGTCCGCTAAAAATAGGTTATCGTAAATCATTATTGTTTGATGAGATAATTGATAGTTAAATTCACAATTTTATAATAACCAGAATATGCCGTGTAACGTTCGTTTACATCTTCCCAAACGGCAGGCACTTCGCGGTTCGCCTTTACATTTTTAAAACTTACCGAACGAGCTTCTACACCTTCTACTTCTTGTATTTTATCAGCTAAAAGCGACAATACCAATTCGCCATCAAATTTGAAATTTTTATCAGCAAAAAAGGCATTTACAGCTGTTGGTACTACATCGTTTACCGTTCCGTCTACTCTACCTCCGTTGGTTAGTAAAATTTGCGGATCTATATACACATCAATTTCGATTTTCAACTTGTCTGGACGATTGCTTGTTACTTTTAATTGTGTTCCTGCAGGTGCGTTTATAAAGAGATGATTTTTTACTCTATCTAACGTAACGCTGTCTATTTCTGACAATTCGCCATTGGTTTCTGTGGCTAATTTTAAGGCTATTTTTTTGATACCATTTTCGATAACTTCATTGGCGGCGCTTCTTTTAATAATTTGTGCATCGGCAATTTGTTGATCGGTATATGAGCCTGTGTACAGCAATGTTTCTCTGTCAAAAGTATGGCCGTCTCTATAATTGAGCGACACGGTTCTGTAGTGGTTCAGATTGGTGCGTTTTTGATTTTCTATTAGAAATGCAACTTCTCCTTCATGTACGGTATGTAACTCTTTTACAAATGAAGCAATGAAAGCAACCACATATAAAAACTCGCGCCAAATTGAAACTTTAGACGGCGAGTCTAAATTTACCAAGGTTGCAGATGCGTTTTTTTCTGCTATTAATTTGTCTATGTATTCTTGTATATAACTCATTTTATCCTATTATTACGTCCCAACTAAAATCTTGTCTACTCATCATCTTCAATAGATTTTATGCTGTGATTTGGGTCTAATTTTTCTAATAACCAATCTAAGCCTTTACCAATTTTAGAAAGCGTTTCTGCACGTTTATTTTTTCCTAAAACCCCACTTATAGTTTCGTCTGGATTACCAAATTCTACACCGTTACCTGTTATTAAAGTTGAATTGAATAAATCTTTGCAAATTACATTTGCGAGTTG
>CAZFUX010000199.1:0-4140 GCA_964522085.1 uncultured Aequorivita sp. | reverse complement strand
AAGCAAACCTTGCCTGATTAAAAACATTAGTAGCTAAGTGCCTAAGTCAATAACCTTATTCCTCTCTTTTGTGCTTTCTTGTTTATTAATTGAATTTATGAAATGTAAACTTAAGACGTAGTGAAACTAATCAACTAATTAATTATAAAAATAACTACCAACTGCCACTGCCAACTGAAAATTTTACCTTACTTTTGCACCTTGAAAAATCCATCGCTTAAAGCTTTGGGTTTTCAATGAAAATCCTCAGGGTGAGGAGTGTTATAGTGAAGCTGTCCGTTTTTTATATGTCCAGTCGCTTCCTTTTAGCACACATATAAAAATTTTATTTTAAAAAATGACAGCATTTAAAGCACTCGGCTTAGAAGAGCATCTTCTTAAAGCCATCGCCGACATGGGTTTTGAAACTCCATCGGACGTACAAGAAAAAGCAATCCCAATTCTATTAGAGCGTGAAACCGATATGGTTTCCTTAGCGCAGACAGGAACTGGAAAAACAGCAGCATTTGGTTTCCCAATGTTGCAAAAAATTGACGTAAACAGTCGTACAACGCAAGGTTTAATCCTTTCACCAACGCGTGAACTTTGTCTTCAGATTACCAATGAAATGATAGCCTACGGTAAATATATGCCAGGCTTAAATGTTACGGCTATTTACGGTGGCACAAGCATTACAGATCAAGCGCGCCAAATTAAAAGAGGCTCACAAATCATAGTTGCCACACCAGGCCGTATGAAAGATATGATTGGCCGTGGTTTAATAGATATTTCAAAAATTCAATATTGTGTTCTTGATGAAGCCGACGAAATGTTGAACATGGGCTTTTATGAAGATATTACTGAAATTCTTTCACATTCGCCAAAAGAGAAGAGCACTTGGCTTTTTAGCGCAACAATGCCGAAAGAGGTATCTGCGATTGCAAAAAAGTTTATGCATACTCCAGTAGAAATTACTGTAGGAACAAAAAATGTAGGCTCAGACCAAGTTTCTCACGAATATTATTTGGTAAATGCTCGCGACCGCTACAGCGCATTGAAACGTTTAGCAGATGCGAATCCAGATATTTTCTCTGTAGTTTTCTGTAGAACTAAACGCGACACCCAAAAAGTTGCCGAACAACTTATTGATGATGGTTACAACGCAGCAGCTATACACGGTGATTTAAGCCAGAGCCAACGAGATACGGTTATGAAATCTTTCCGTAATCGTCAAATTCAAATGTTGGTTGCAACAGATGTTGCGGCTCGTGGAATTGATGTGGACGATATTACACACGTAATAAACTATCAATTACCAGACGAACCAGAAATTTATACACACCGAAGCGGTCGTACAGGTCGTGCAGGAAAAACAGGTATTTCAATCGTTATTGTTTCTAAAAGTGAAGTTAGAAAGATAAGAAACATTGAAAAAATTATTCAGAAGCAATTTGTTGCAAAAGAAGTTCCTTCAGGAATGGAAATTTGTGAAGTGCAAATGTTTCATCTAGCAAACAATATAAAGGACACTAAAATAAACCACGAGATTGACGCTTATCTTCCAAATATAAACGAAGTTTTAGCAGATTTTTCAAAGGAAGAACTTATTAAAAAGGTGTTTTCGGTTGAATTTACTCGCTTTTTGAATTACTATAAAAACAGTAAAGACCTTAATATTTCAGGAGGTAGCGAACGCAATTTTGCTGAAGAAAATGCAGATAGCACACGTTATTTCTTAAACGTTGGTAGTAAAGATGATTTCGATTGGATGAGTCTTAAAGATTTCCTTCGTGACTTATTGAATTTAGGAAAAGACGATGTTTACAAAGTAGATGTAAAAGACAGTTTTTCATTTTTTAATACAGATACCAAGCACCAAGAATTGGTGAGGGGTATTTTCAAGGATTTTAAACTTGAAGGAAGAAATATAAATATTGAAATTTCTAAAGACACAGGTCGTAGCGGCGGCGGACGTGATCGTGGAAAACGAAGAGACCGAAGCGACAGAGGAGATCGAGGCGAACGAAGAGGAAATTTCAAAAAACGAAGCAGCGGCTCTAGCGGTGGCGACAAACCAGCCTTTAAAGGTAAAAGCCGAAGAAGTAGCGAACGCCCAGATAGCAAAGGAACAGGCGGAAGACGTAGGAGGAGAGATTAATGAGTTTAGAAGTCGATGAATTTATAAATTTAAAAGTTTTTTTGAAAATTTCTTAAATTTAATTTTCAACTTCAACTTCAACTTCGATTTTTTTTTCAAAAGATTAAACTTTAATACCACCTTAACGTCTAAGTAATTATATTTACGAGCCTTTAAAAAAAAGAGGCTCGTATTTTTTAAGGCTTATGCAAACTTTTAATTTTCTACAAAATCATATACTGGAAAACGACGCAGTGCGTCTCAATCCATTGCATCATCACGACATTGATAAGCTGATAGCGTTCTCCGAAAAACAGCCCGATCTTTGGAAATATTCGTTGCAACCAGCAAACGGTTTGGAAAATTTGAAAACTTATATAGATTTCGCATTACAGGGAAGAAAACAAGAAACTTCTTATGCATTTATTGTTTTTGATAAATCTTCTCAAAAAATAGCTGGCAGTACTCGTTTTTACGATTTTCAGAAAAACCATAATAACGTTCAGCTAGGTTACACTTGGTACGGTAAAGAATTTCAAGGAACAGGTCTTAACAAGCAGTGTAAATTACTAATGCTCGAATTTGCTTTTGAAAACCTAGGCGTAAATCGTGTAGAGTTTCGTGCAGATGCAAATAATGAACGTAGTATCGCTGCAATGAAAAGCATAGGTTGCACTGTAGAAGGTGTTTTGCGTAGTAACTGCGCAGCCCTCGATGGAAGACGTGACAGCATCGTTTTAAGTATTTTAAAAGATGAATGGTTTGGTGGTGTAAAAGAAACATTGAAATCTAAAATTGAAAAAGAAAATAAAATTTCACCTCAGTGAAATTTTTCTGTATATTGAATTATTATATGAAAAAGATTATCCTACTTATTGCCCTAATTTTAGTTACTGCAAACTCCTTTGCACAAGATGAAAATACTATAAAAGGAACAGTAATGAATGATGCAGACGACAAACTTCTTGAAAACGTAAACATCGTAAACCTAAACCAAGTAAAAGGAACAACCACCAACGAAAAAGGAGAATTTGCTTTAAAAGCAGTTGTAAATGACACCTTGTTTTTTTCATATTTAGGTTTTAAATCCATTCGTGTTCGTGTAACCAATGACTGGCTTAAGTTTGGAGAGATTAAAGTGAAAATGACCGAGTTGGGAATTGCTTTAGAAGAAGTAGTAATAAAACCAGTAGAGTTAACGGGTTATGTAGAAATTGATGCAAAACTAATTCCAATTTACGACAATTATCGTTATCGAATTTCAGGGCTTAGCACAGGTTATGAAGGAGGAAGCAATCAACCAGGTGCGGTGAGTAAAGTTTTGAGTTCCATATTTAATCCAGCAGATTTTCTGTATCAAGTTTTTGGAAAGCGACCGAGACAGATGAAAAAAATGCGTCAAATGAAGGAGAATGATGAAATTCGAAATTTGCTGCAAAGCAAATTTAATCGTGAAACCTTAATGGCTGTTTTACAACTAGAACGTGCAGATATTGATGAAATATTGAACAAATGCAGTTATTCCAAAGACTTCATTCGCACCGCAAACGATCTTCAAATTCTAGATGCCATTAGTGGTTGTTATGAAGAGTATAAAATTTTGAATAGAGATAAGTAATTTTTTCTACTTTTTTTAACATCATTCAAATTCATTAAAAGTATTTTTAATGAAAATTGAATTTATGAAAGAAATAATTGCCAAGCAGCGTAGTTTCTTCAACACCCACGCAACAAAAGATATTCACTTCAGACGAGAGCAACTTAAAACGCTCGAAAAAGCGTTACAGCAAAATGAAACGTTGCTTCACGAAGCTATCTACAAAGATTTCAAAAAATCTGAGTTCGATAATTATACTACAGAACTTTCTCTGCTTTACAAAGACATTAAGGAAGCTCGAAAAATGATTTTCGAATGGGTGCGGAAGAAAAAAGTTTCAACGAGTCTTCTCAATTTTCCTGCGTCAAGTTATATTATACTCACTCCATTTAGGTTTTCGGGAATCCAAGATTTCACTACCTAAATT
>CAZFUX010000198.1:0-4164 GCA_964522085.1 uncultured Aequorivita sp. | reverse complement strand
TAACTTTAATGAAATTTTAGAAAACTAAGCAGTTCTATCTAGGGGAAGCTTACAAATCCACTTTCGTGCATTCACTAAAGCTTCAACCCAAGGCGAAACTTCATCGTCTTTTCTATCTTCTGGGTAATACGCCCAGTTCCAAGGGAAGGTAGAGCGCTCTAAATGCGGCATCATTACTAAATGCCTTCCTGTTTTATCAGTCATCATTGCTGTGTTAAAATCACTGCCGTTCGGGTTTGCTGGCAAGGTGTCGTAACCGTATTTTGCAACAATGTTATAATGGTTTTCTTCATTCGGGAAACTGAATTTCCCTTCTCCGTGTGCCGCCCATATTCCTAATGTACTTCCCGCAAGAGAAGAAAGCATAACAGAATTATTCTCCTGAATTTTCACAGAGGTAAAAGAACATTCAAACTTACCCGTATTATTATGAAGCATTTTCGGTTTCTCTTCATCTTCCGGATTTAATAATCCAAGTTCCACAAAAAGCTGACATCCATTACAAACGCCTAAAGAAAGTGTATCGTCTTTTGCAAAGAAATTCTTTAAAGCTGTGTTTGCTTTTTCATTGTACATAAATGCACCAGCCCATCCTTTTGCACTTCCTAAAACATCGCTATTACTGAAACCACCAACGGCTACCAGTAATTTTATATCTTCCAAATCTTCACGACCTTCAATAAGATCGGTCATATGCACATCTTTTACATCAAAACCTGCAAGGTGCATCATATACGCCATTTCGCGTTCGCTGTTACTTCCTTTTTCGCGAATAACGGCAGCTTTAATTCGCTTACCATCTTTTGAAAGAATATGAAGTTTTCCGTCGAACGTTTTCGGAAACTCAAATTTTAACGGCTGATTTTTATAATTGTCAAAACGCTCTTTTGCAAGTGCCGAACCACTTTGGTTTCTGTCTAACAAATAAGAAGTTTCGTACCAAGCATCGCGCATTTCAACAATACTGAAACTAAGTTCTTCGGAATTATTTTTTATTTGAAGCGTTTCATTTTCTGAAACAGTTCCTATCTTTTTAAAATCTATATTTTTTGAAGCAAGTAATTTTTCAACCAAAACATCTTCTGAAGCTTGAATTACAACTCCTGCATTTTCAGCAAATAACATTTTTACGATATCGCTTTCATTTAAAGCAGAAAGATCTAAATTGGCACCTAAATTAACATCGGCAAAACACATCTCAAGTAAAGTGGTAATCAATCCACCTGAAGCAACATCGTGTCCAGCAAGAATTTTTCCGTCTTTAATTAATTCTTGTAAGGTGTTAAAAACAGTTTTTACATATTCCGCACTTTTTACGTCTGGTGCGTCGTTTCCTACAGCATTTAAAATTTGTCCGAAAGAAGAACCACCCAATTTAAACGCGTCTTGCGAAATGTTTAGGTAGTAAATACTTCCACCAGCTTTCTGTAAAACGGGTTCAACTACTTTCTTAATATTATTACAATTTCCAGCTGCCGAAATAATCACCGTTCCCGGAGAAATTACTTCGCCATCTTTGTATTTCTGCTTCATAGAAAGTGAATCCTTCCCCGTAGGAACATTAATTCCCAAGTCAATCGAAAATTCTGAAACCGCTTCTACGGCTGCATAAAGTCTGGCATCTTCACCTTCATTATTACAAGGCCACATCCAGTTTGCGGAAAGGGAAATGCTTTTTAATCCATCTTTTAACGGCGCCCAAACAATATTAGTCAATGACTCAGTAATTGCGTTGCGAGAACCTGCAGCAGGATTAATTAAAGCTGTTAGTGGCGAATGCCCAATACTAGTTGCAACGCCTTCTTTTCCGTGGTAGTCTAAAGCCATTACACCACAATTGTTTAATGGTAATTGTAACGGTCCAGCGGTTTGTTGTTTTGCCACGCGACCTGTAACACAACGGTCTACTTTATTAGTAAGCCAATCTTTACAAGCTACAGCTTCCAATTGAAGCACTTGTGTAACGTAGTTTTTTATTTTTGAAACTTCATAATCAGGGTTTTTGTAATTCCTGTTTATGGTTTTGTCTTTCATTATAGTTTTTGGCGAGCTACCAAACATATCTTCAAGTGCGAAATCCATTGGTTTTTCGCCGTTTTTATTTTCGAAACAAAAACGTTGGTCGCCGGTTACTTGTCCTACTTCATACATTGGAGCACGTTCGCGATCTGCTACTTTTTTCAGTTTTAGCATATCGGCTTCCCCAATAATCAAGCCCATACGTTCTTGACTTTCGTTACCCATTATTTCTTTGTCCGATAGGGTAGGGTCGCCAACAGGAAGCTTATCTAGCGATATTTTTCCGCCAGTTTCTTCAACCAATTCGCTTAAGCAGTTTAAGTGTCCGCCAGCCCCGTGATCGTGAATAGAAACAATAGGGTTGTGGTCGCTTTCCACCATTGCACGAATGGCGTTTGCGGCACGTTTTTGCATTTCTGGGTTGCTTCGTTGAATGGCGTTTAATTCAATACCACTACTAAACTCGCCCGTATCTGCTGAAGAAACTGCGGCACCACCCATTCCAATTCTGTAGTTTTCGCCACCGAGAACAACAATTTTATCACCTTCCGTTGGTTTGTCTTTAATAGCTTGGCTTGCTTTTCCGTAGCCAATTCCGCCTGCCATCATTATTACTTTATCGAAGCCTAATCTGGGTGCATCTTCTGAGTGCTCAAAGGTTAGTACAGACCCAGCAATAAGCGGTTGTCCAAATTTGTTTCCAAAATCTGAAGCTCCATTACTGGCTTTTATTAAAATATCTAATGGCGTTTGGTACAACCAATCGCGTTCTTTCATTGCTTTTTCCCAAGGCTGTAGAGTCATTTCGACTTTAGCCTGTCCTGAGCTTGTTGAAGGGCTCAATGACCGGTCGCTGAGCGGAGTCGAAGCGCCCAGTCTTGAATATGATGTCATATAAACCGCCGTTCCAGCCAAAGGCAACGAACCTTTTCCACCAGCCAAACGATCACGAATTTCGCCACCACTTCCTGTTGCAGCACCATTAAAAGGCTCTACTGTTGTTGGAAAATTGTGCGTTTCTGCTTTTATGGAAATTACACTTTCAAAATCTTTCTCTTCGTACCAATCTGGTTT
Organism: uncultured Aequorivita sp.; assembly: GCA_964522085.1. Taxonomy (GTDB): domain Bacteria; phylum Bacteroidota; class Bacteroidia; order Flavobacteriales; family Flavobacteriaceae; genus Aequorivita. Next base: position 1,071 of record CAZFUX010000198.1, on the reverse strand, counting down.
GTCGCCACTTTTTGGAGCCCATTGTTTTACGGTAGGACCTTTTACGAAAGCAACATTATCTTTATAAGCCGAAACAATATCATTCGGGTTTTCGGATGAAGTCTTTTTAATAAGTTTGAATAGGGAAGAAGGCATTTCTTTACCATCAATTTCGAATACGCCGTTAAAAATTTTATGACGGCAGTGTTCACTATTTACTTGGCTAAAACCGAAAACTTCACTGTCTGTAAGTTTTCTATCCAGTTTTTTTGAAAGGTTTTCAAGGTATGCAACTTCTTCGGCATTTAATGCTAAGCCTTCTTTTTGGTTGTATTCTGAAATATTTTCAATTTCAAGAATAGGTTCTGGCTGCACATTAATTTCAAAAATAGTTTGATCTAATTTTTGAAATTTCTGAGAAAGCATAGGGTCAAAAGTTCCCTTTTCAATTGAACTGTTATGAAATTCTTCAATTCGAATTATACTTTCAACACCCATATTTTGGGTAATTTCTACAGCATTGGTACTCCAAGGCGTAACCATTGCGGCACGCGGACCAATAAAAAAATCCGTCGCGATTAGGACGGATTGCGTTATTTTAGGTTGGTTGCCGAAAAGCCACTCTAATTTTTTAGTGTTTTCTTCTGAAATATTTCCGTTGGTTTGAACTGCAAAAACTGTGTTTTCTATGTTCCCAAAAAAGTGAATCATTCTTTTAAATATTTATTCATTTTTAAAGATGCAAATGTAACCAATTTTTCAGCTATTTTTTTAAATTAAAGTTGCCTTCAATATTTATAGTAGGGTTTTTTTAAACTTCTGGTTTAGAGTGTTAAATAATTGCAAATATTCCATTACCCTTCACATCTTAAATTGTTAAAAAACAAACCATGAAATTATTAAAACTACTATTTGCAGTATTTCTGCTATTTGGAACTAGTATTATTGCTCAAGAAAAATTCGCGCCGGAAGAGGTGATTTTAGGAACTCTTGTTAGGCAAACAATGCCCCTACGCGATTATCCTACCATGCCTAATTGATTAGTTTCACTACTTCTTAAGTTTACATTTCATAAATTCAATTAATAAACAA
>CAZFUX010000197.1:0-4193 GCA_964522085.1 uncultured Aequorivita sp. | reverse complement strand
ATAGGCATTAATCTGAATATTAGTACTATAAATATGCAAAATAGTATTGACAACATCAAGAAAAATAATGCTAAATGATTGATTATTAATCGGTTAACTTAGGTGGTGAAATCTTGGATTCCCGAAAACCTAAATGGAGTGAGTATAACTTCTGGAGTGCGCAGACTGTAGAACAGATTTTTACTGAAATTGAAGGCATTGAACCTGTAACTGATAGCAAAGATTCTGAAAAAGACTTTTACCTGTACGGAATTCCTTTTGATCATAAAACATCAGTTTTCCCAAAGCAATTTGGAAAATCTTTTGAATACGCCCAAAACCATAAACCCGAACTAATAGCATGGCTCTATAAAAACCAAAGTTCCCAAAAAAGGCATCATTTTAAAAACCGTTTATTTATAGTTGTTTATGCTGAAAATGGTGAACATTGGAAGCTAAAATCTGAAGTTTCAATATTGAAAATGGCTATTGAAAAATATGTTGCGGGTTTTAATGCCGCGCAATTGCATTCCTTTACTTTTGTTGATGAACAAACAACTTTAAGTGATATTATCTGGGTTTCTATATGAATTAGATAGGCTCCAAACAAAAATTATCAAGTTACATTCTTCAGATGTTTAAAGCATCTTCCTTAACTTTACACGTGCTATAAAAATATTTTTGCACGTGTACTAGCAATGTGTTATATTTGGATAAGCTTTAAAAACAATAAATCATGAATACCAAATTGACACTTACAATAGAACAAGATGTTATTGAAAAGGCAAAAAAATACGCAAAAAAAAAAGGTAGAAGCCTATCAGATCTTGTAGAAAATTATTTTAAGACTATAACGCTTGGTGAAAAACCAGATTATAATTCTCAGGGTTCAATTGCCACTTCATTATTAGGAAGTTTTGAAGAACCTAAAGATTTTGATTATAAAAAGGAAATAGAAAACGCTATAACAGAAAAACACTTCAAAAATGGATAGTGTTTTATTAGACAGCGATGTAATCTTAGATTTTTTGTTTGATCGAAAACCTTTTTCTCCAGAAGCTTTACAAATTATATCCCTTTGTGAAAACAAAAAATTGAAAGGATATATCACTCCAATAATTGTTGGTAACTTATATTATATTTTTAGAAAACAAGCATCGCATAAAATAGTGATTGAAAAACTGAAACAACTTTTAACTATAATTGACGTATTGTATATGGACAAGCAAACAATTTTGTCAGCATTATATTCAGATTTCAAAGATTTTGAAGATGCATTGCAAAATTTTTCGGCAGAAAACTCAAACGAGGTAAAAATCATTATTACAAGAAACGGCAAAGATTTTAAAAAAAGCAATCTGGCCATTCTTACTCCAGAAATGTATTTGAATACGCTTCCAAAAATTTAAATACATTTTAAAATGAACTACATAGGCTCCAAACAAAAACTTTCACCTTTCATTTTTGAAACAGTTACCGAAACTTGTGGAAACGACCTTTCAAAAAAAACCTTTTGCGATCTTTTTGCAGGAACGGGTATTGTGGGCCGTAACTTCAAACCACACGTAAAACAAGTAATTGCAAACGATGTAGAATATTACAGTTATGTGCTAAACCGAAATTATATTGGAAACCATATCGTTTTCGAGTACGAAGATTTTATTGTTGCATTAAACCTGCTAAAAGGAGAAAAAGGCTTCATTTTTCAGAATTATTCCGAAGGAGGAAAGGCTGGTAGAAATTATTTTACTTCAGAAAACGGACGGGTAATTGATGCAGTTCGATTTCAAATAGAAAAATGGAAAAAAGCTAAAACAATTTCTGAAGATCAATACTTCTTCTTATTAGCTTCTTTGCTAGAAAGCGCAGACAAAGTAGCAAATACAGCTTCGGTTTATGGCGCGTATTTAAAACATATAAAAACTTCTGCTTCAAAAAAACTTATAATTAAACCCGCTATTTTTCAGCAAACGGACAATTCGCATCAGGTATTTCAAAAAGACAGCAATTCACTGATAAAAGAAATTGAAGGCGATATTCTGTATTTAGATCCGCCCTACAACGCTCGGCAATACGGCGCAAACTATCATTTACTAAATACTATCGCAAAATATGATACCTTTGTGCCCAAGGGAAAAACTGGCCTGCGCGAATACTATAAAAGCGATTGGTGCAAAACGGGAGAAGTACTAAAAAGTTTTGAGGAATTGATTGAAAATGCACAATTCAAATACATTTTTCTAAGTTATAATAACGAAGGATTAATGAGCAAGAAAGAAGTGCAAACGGTAATGGAACGCTTCGGAAAATATAGTTTAAAAACAAAAGAATACCAACGTTTTAAAGCAGATAAAACCGAAAATCGAAACCATAAAGCCACAAAAACTTTTGAATATTTACACATTTTAGAAAAATGATCATTTCGACTCCGCTCAATGACCAAATTATAATGTTCGGTGTCTGAGCGGAGCCGAAGACACAAAAAATAAAAATATGTTCTCAGACAAAGCAAACAAAATCTTCGCAGAAGTAATAAACAAATACCATGTTGTAAATACCGTGGACCAACCCTTCAGCAATCCTTACAACAAAGACAGCAACATAATAGAACATTTACTATATCGTAAATGCTGGATAGACACTGTACAATGGCATTACGAAGACATCATCCGCGACCCGAATATTGACCCAGTTGCTGCACTAAAGTTGAAACGCCAAATTGATGCTTCAAACCAAGACAGGACAGATATGGTGGAATATGTTGACAGCTATTTCCTCGAAAAATTCAAGGATGTAAAAGTGAAAGATAACGCTACAATAAACACCGAAAGCCCAGCTTGGGGTATTGACCGTCTTTCTATTTTGGCTTTAAAAGTGTATCACATGAACGAAGAAGCAACCCGAACAGATGCTTCTCAAGAACATTTAATAGCTTGCAATACAAAACTGAATGTACTATTAGAACAACGTGTAGATCTAAGTACAGCAATAAACCAATTATTGGAAGATATTGCTAACGGAAGCAAGTATATGAAAGTGTACAAACAGATGAAAATGTACAACGACGACGAGCTGAACCCAGTTCTTCGCGGTAAAAAATAACGCTACTTTTAAACCTAACAGGTTTTCAAAACCTCAATGTCCAAACCTTCACACATATTAGTAATCCGCCTCTCTGCAATGGGCGATGTGTCTATGACAGTTCCAGTACTTCGTGTTTTGGCACAAACCTATCCCGAATTAAAAATTACCGTTCTCTCCCGTACTTTTTTCAAACCTTTTTTTGAAGGAATTCCCAACCTTGATTTTTTGGAAGCTGATGTTTATGGAGAACATAAGCGCTTTGGACTAATAAAGTTGGCGAAAGGATCACAAGAGTTAGGGATTGATGCCGTTGCAGATCTTCACAATGTGATTCGTTCTAAAATAATAACGAGATATCTGAAGATTAATGGTCTGAAAACTGCGACAATTGATAAAGGCAGAGCAGAAAAAAAGGGGTTGATTTCTTCAGAAGGAAAAAATATTTCATCATTAAAATCCACACACCAGCGCTATGCCGATGTTTTTGAAAAACTAGGTTTTCCTATTGATTTAAAAAACCATAAAGCTCCTGAACAAAAAAGGCTAACCCCAAAACTTAACGGCCTAATTGGCGTTGGACCAAAAAAACTAATAGGCATCGCCCCTTTTGCAGCCTACCAAAGTAAAATGTATCCTTTAAATTTAATGGCTAAAGTAATCCGTGAACTGGATGAAACCGAAAAATACCGAATCTTCCTTTTCGGTGGTGGAAAGAAAGAAATTGAACAGCTAAAAAAACTTGAAAACCCATTTGCAAACGTGACCAATATTGCAGGAAAACTCACTTTTAAAGAAGAACTCGCTTTAATTTCAAATTTAGATTTAATGCTCTCAATGGATAGTGGTAACGGTCATTTGGCGGCAATGTATGGTATTCCAGTAATTACACTTTGGGGCGTAACCCATCCGTTTGCGGGTTTTGTGCCTTTTAACCAGCCGCAGAGTAATCAATTGGTTTCAGATCGAGAAAAATATCCGTTGATACCCACTTCTATTTATGGTAATAAGTTCCCGAAAGATTATGATGAAACTATGAAAACCATTACTCCTGAAATGGTGGTTTCAAAAATTAAAGAAGTATTATACTCACTCCATTTAGGTTTTCGGGAATCCAAGATTTCACTACCTAA
>CAZFUX010000196.1:0-4238 GCA_964522085.1 uncultured Aequorivita sp. | reverse complement strand
TTTTCAAATTATTAAACCCGATTTTTAGGGTTCCTATGTGTAGTGAGTATATATGCTGACCTTTTGCCATTTCAATCAAAAATAATAGCTGTAAACTTTAATACATTACCTCCGCCAATCAATAATGCGGATGATATTTTAGTGTTCCAAGCCATTATAAACCCCATTTCAGACGATGCAACCCCAGAAGACAATACCTACAATTTTGAATAAATTATTGTAAACTCTTTCGACCCCAACGACAAGCAAGTAAATCAAGGCGAAGAAATTTACGAAAGTGAAACAGCTAACTATTTAGATTATATGGTACGTTTCCAAAACACAGGAACTGCAGATGCTATAAACGTTCGTATTGAAGATGTGTTAAGCGATAAATTAAATTGGAATACAATTAGACCATTAACAGCCAGTCACGATTATAGAATAGAAATTCTAGATGGCAATAATGTTTCATTCATTTTTGATAACATCAATTTGCCGCCAGAGGTTTCAAACCCTGAAGGCAGCAATGGTTTTGTAGCATTTCAAATAAAACCAATTCAAAATATAGCTTTGGGCGATGTAATAGAGAATACAGCAGATATTTATTTCGACTTTAACGCAGCAATCGTTACAAATACTGTTTCTACAACTGTTGTGGAAAACTTAGGTGTTGACGAATTCGGTTTAGATGGAATGGTTCAAATATATCCAAACCCAGTTTCTTCAACTCTTCAAATAAAAACTTCAAAAACCATTTCCTTCGAAAAAGCAGCAGTCTATTCAACATTAGGCAAACTAATCCTTGAAACTTCAGAAAACCAAATCAATATAGAAACCCTTTCCGCTGGCATCTATTTTGTTGAGGTTGCTACAGATAAGGGTAGTATTACTAAGAAAATTGTTAAAGAATAACAAACCCAAAACCAAAAGCATCATTTTTGCGTATTTTTATTGAAAAGAAAAATGCAATGAAGTTCCTCACATTAATAATACTCTCAGTTTTTTTGTCATCCTGCGGAGCCACAGTAGCTGTAGATTATGACAAACAATTAGATTTTTCAAAATACAATAGCTACAATTATTTCCCAACAATAGATTCTGGGTTGAATGAATTAGACGATAAACGCATCATTCAGATTACGGACAGTTTGCTACAACAACGCGGTTTTACAAAAAGCAAAACACCGCAATTATACATCAATTTTTATGTGCATGAAAGTATTTCAAATTCACGAAACACAATAGGCATAGGTATTGGCAGTGGCGGCGGAAATGTTAGAGTTGGATTAAGTGGCGGTATTCCCATTGGTGGAAAAGTAGTAAACCAACAACTTACACTAGATTTTATTGATACTGAAAAAGATGATTTAGTATGGCAAGCTGTAGCCGATGGTGAAATGAAAGAACGCGCTACTCCTGAACAAAAAGAAAATTATTATTTTTCAGTAATTCAGAAAATATTAACAAAGTACCCTCCGAAAGAAGAGTAGCCAGTATTCAGTACGCAGTAAACAGTAAAAATAAATCGAAAAGTTCCTCCCCTGTTATTGCGAGGCACAAAGCAATCTAAGGGGAGGTGCCGAAGGCGGAGGGGATACATTTCAAAACAAGTCTGCCCTTCAAAATAAAATATAAAACTTTGAATTATATCCTTTCCTTCAGAATCATATTATTTCTCCTTTTAACACTCCCTTTCTTCGGAAGTGCCCAAATCAATTACCAACAAGCCGAAGAATATTTCAAACAGGAAAATTTCAGCAAAGCAAAACCTATTTTCGAAAAATATTTGAAACAAAATCCAGGCGACAAAAAAACGCGTGAATATTTAGGCGATATTGCTGGTTATGCAAAAGATTGGGATACGGCAATTTCCTATTACAAAGTATTGATGGAGGAAGAGGAAACGAATGCAAACTACCATTTTAAATACGGCGGCGCAATGGGATTGAAAGCTTTGTCCTTAAGTAAAATTAGAGCCGTTACTTATGTAAACGATATTAAATATGCGTTCGAACAAGCTGCGAAATTAGACCCAAAGCACATAGAAACCCGTTGGGCTTTGGTAGAATTTTACATTCAGCTGCCTGGTATTATCGGCGGAAGCGAAAGTAAAGCCATTAAATATGCTACAGAATTAGGTAAAATATCTGAAGTAGACGGCCATCTCGCCAACGGTTACATTGCTGAATATAGCGATAGACCAAAAGATGCCGAGCGTTTTTATAAAAAAGCAATTGCAGTAGGTGGTTCACCACATACGTACGAAAAACTTTCAAATCTTTATGAAAAAAACAATCAGCCAAAGGAGGCAATTGAAACAAATTCAAAAGCCTTAAAACTTCATAAATGCAACCAGCTAAATTATCAAATAGGTAAAATTTCGGCTCAGTATAATTTAGATACTGAATATGGCATTGAATGTCTTAGTCAGTATTTGGCTAACTATTCTGTAAAAGACGGCGTCCCAAAAAATTGGGCATATTTTCGTTTGGCTCAGATTTATAAAAACCTTGGTAAAAAGGAAATTGCACTTACTTGGATAAATAAAGCCTTATTAGGTCAAACGGATTTCAAAGAAGCACAGAAAGAAAAATCCATCATTCTAGCTCTATAATTCTGAATTATGAATTCTCAATTCAGAATTAGAAAAAGTATCTTTACATTACAAATGTCACCCTGAGCGCAGTCGAAGGGTTAAATCTTGAATCCCAAATGAAAATTCACTTCATAGCCATAGGCGGCAGCGCGATGCACAACCTTGCATTGGCATTACATCAAAAAGGAGAAATGGTAACAGGAAGCGATGATACTATTTTTGAACCTTCAAAATCACGATTAAAAAGTAAAGGCCTATTGCCTGAAAAAGAAGGTTGGTTTCCAGAAAAACTAACTTCAACAATTGATGCCGTAATTTTAGGAATGCACGCCAAAGCAGACAATCCTGAACTTTTAAAAGCGAAGGAATTGGGTTTAAAAATTTACAGTTATCCAGAATTTTTATACGAACAATCAAAAGATAAAACGCGTGTAGTTATTGGCGGATCACACGGAAAAACCACCATTACATCTATGATTCTTCACGTAATGAATTTTCACGGAAAAGATGTAGATTACATGGTTGGCGCCCAATTAGAAGGTTTTGATACAATGGTAAAAATTACCGACGGAACAGAATTTATGGTTATTGAAGGCGATGAATATCTTTCTTCACCCATAGATAGACGTCCAAAATTTCACCTCTATAAACCGAATATAGCTTTGCTAAGTGGAATAGCTTGGGATCACATCAACGTTTTTCCTACCTATGAAAATTACGTGGAACAGTTTGAAATATTTTTAAATGAAATTACAACGGACGGTGCAATTATCTATAATGAAGAAGATCCTGAAGTAAAGCGAGTTGTTGAAGCAACTAAAAATTCGATTAAAAAATATCCATACCAAACGCCCGAATACAAAGTTGAAAACGGAACCACACTTTTAAAAACTTCAAAAGGCACTATGCCGATTGAGATTTTTGGAAAACATAATTTAAACAATCTTGAAGGCGCGCGCTTAATCTGCCAACAAATGGGCGTGGATGCTAATGATTTTTACGAAGCCATAGTAACCTTTAAAGGTGCCAGCAAACGACTTGAAAAGATAGCTGAAACCAAAACTACCGTTGCATATAAAGATTACGCTCATTCGCCTAGTAAGGTGAAAGCAACCACTCAGGCTGTGAAAAATCAATATCCAAATAGAAAATTAATAGCCTGTTTAGAATTACATACATACAGCAGTCTAAATCCAGAATTTTTAAAAGAATACAAAGGAACGCTAGATGCTGCCGATAGTGCAGTAGTTTTTTATTCTCCTCACGCAGTATTAATAAAGCAGTTAGAGGAAATAAAAGCTGAACAAATTGAAGAAGCTTTCGATCGCCACGACTTGGTACTGTTCACAAATCCAGCCGATTTTAAAACCTATCTCTTTTCGCAGGATTATGATGATACTTGCTTGCTTTTAATGAGTAGCGGAAATTATGGAGGGTTGGATTTTGAGCAGGTGAAGGGGTATGTTGAAAAGACGTAAGACCGCTGTGCTAAAAGACACAGGGCGTAAGATTTAAGTCTTTTTTAATTAAGCTAACTTATGGGTAATATTTAATTGTTTAGGTTAATTAGACTTTGTAAATATACTCACTACACATAGGAACCCGAAAAATCGGGTTTAATAATTTGAAAATTATCTAAGAGTATTTTCTCAAATTCTTT
>CAZFUX010000195.1:0-4260 GCA_964522085.1 uncultured Aequorivita sp. | reverse complement strand
TTTAGTGTAAACAACAATCTTTAACTTATGTAAACCATGTATCTTAACGAACATGTCAACTCCCTCAAAATTATTATTCAAAGTTTGACCGTATCCTATTCGGAAAAGATCCACATATTCCTGCGCAGAACCGAAAAAAGGGAGAAGAAACGTTAGTAGTAAAAGTCTTTTCAAATTTCTAAAGTGAAATGGAAGCGATTATAGTTTTATCGTTTTAAAGATAAAAGAAATAATTGCTAAAAAGTAAACCAATTCTCCATTTTAGTATCGACAACCTCATTTTTATGAAAAAACTCGTTACTTTTTGAATTGTACTTATAATCCTCACTCCAAAGTGCGAAGTTTTCTGCCAATTGATTTAAAGCATCACAAACGTAATGTGCTTCGGCATTTGTACTTGTAGGATTAAAAGACATCCGTATCCATCCTGGTTTGTGGGTAAGATCGCCGCTATCAATTTCGCAAGTAATAGTGCTTGAAGTTTCTTGATCTACGTGAAGTAAATAATGTCCATAAGTTCCTGCACAAGAGCAACCACCACGAGTTTGTATTCCAAAACGGTCGTTGAGTAATTTTACTCCTAAATTAAAATGCATATCTTCAATATAAAAACTAATTACCGCCAATCTATCTTGGGTTTGAGGAGCTAGAATTTTAAGATTTGGAATGTCTTTTAGATCTTCAAACACAATTTCTAACAACTCATGTTCGCGTTTCAAAATGTTTTCGACACCCATCTTTTCTTTTAGGCGAATAGAAAGCGCGGTGCGAATTGTCTGTAAAAATCCTGGGGTTCCACCATCTTCACGAGTTTCTATATCGTCAATATATTTATGGTTTCCCCAAGGGTTTGTCCACGAAACGGTGCCGCCTCCTGGATTATCTGGAATGGTATTTTTATAAAGATTATTATTGAAAACAAGTACGCCGCTAGAACCAGGCCCACCTAAAAACTTATGAGGCGAAAAGAAAATTGCGTCTAAATACGCTCCATCCTCTTCAGGGTGCATATCTATTGAAACATAGGGTGCAGAACAGGCGAAATCTACAAAACAAAGTCCGCCGTTTGCGTGCATTAACTTTGCAATTTCGTGATACGGAGTTTGAATTCCTGTAACGTTTGAACAGGCTGTAACTGCTGCAATTTTTATGGGGTGGTACTTGTATTTTTCAACTGTTTCGGCAAATTTTTTCATACAGACCAAAACATCGTCATTCGGCGGAACTACAATAACAGTTGCAATAGTTTCTAACCAAGTGGTTTGGTTGCTGTGATGTTCCATATGTGTTACAAAAACTACAGGTCTAATAGCATCGGGAATATTTGTATATGGTTTTATATTTTCAGGAATTTTTAATCCCAAAATACGCTGAAACTTGTTTATAGCTCCAGTCATTCCGGTATCGCAAGTTAGCAGCACATCATTTTCACTAGCGTTTACATGTTTTTTGATGATTTTTTGCGCTTCGTGATATGCTTTTGTCATCGCTGTTCCGGTAACAGATGTTTCAGTGTGGGTATTTGCTACAAAAGGTCCAAAATCCTTCAACATTTTTTCTTCAATGGGAGCATATAAACGTCCGCTTGCCGTCCAATCGGTATAGATAATTTTTTTTCTTCCGAAAGGTGAATCAAATTCTTGGTTAATACCAACAATGTTGTTTCGGAAAGTCTCAAAATACTTTTCGAGTGCAGCAGTATTTACTGTTTCGTTTGAAGAAATCATTATTAGTTTTTTTAAAAAATTACTTAAAATAATCAATACTACTAAAATTAAAGTGTTTCGGCTTTTTTATTTCTCAAAAGTCCCAACACCTTTTTGAAGCCAATTGTGATATTCTTCAACATCGGGAGTATAGCCCACAGGATCAATTAGATTTTCTTCGTCGTGGCCCATCAAAACATAGAAGGGTTGCGAATTTGTTTTATACTTTATGGTTTGTAACTCACTCCATTTTTGACCAATATATTTTAGCTTTTTCCCTGGTTTTAATTCAGAATCTACCACGTCTTCATCTTCCAATTTTCGTTTATCATCTACATACAGAGAGATAAGAACCACGTCATTTTTTAATATATCAAGTACATTTGGTTTTACCCAAACATTCTGTTCCATCTTTCTACAATTTACACAGGCTTTTCCTGTAAAATCAATCATTACTGGTTTTCCTGCTTTTTTTGCATAAGCTAATCCCTGATCGTAATCATTAAAAGCAATAATATCGTGTGGTGCTAATAAATGAGCGCCTTCGGGAACTTCGGCTTGTGCATTACCGCTTCCTCCAATTTTTGAAAAGCCAACGCCATAAGGCGATTCGCTATAGTGTTGTGGTGGCGGGAACGCACTAATTAAATTAAGTGGAGCACCCCAAAGCCCTGGAATCATATAGATTGTAAAAGTTAATACAACAAGACCTAAACTTAAACGTCCTACTGAAATATGGGTTAATGGTGAATCGTGGGGCAATTGTATTTTTCCGAAAAGGTAAAATGCTAAGGCTCCAAATATAGCTATCCAAATTGCGATGAATACTTCGCGCTCGAACAAATGTAAATCCAATACCATATCGGCATTCGACAAAAACTTAAATGCTAAGGCTAATTCTAAAAAGCCCAATACTACTTTTACTGTATTTAGCCAACCTCCAGATTTTGGTAATGAATTCATCCATCCCGGGAAAGCAGCAAATAATGCGAAAGGCAAAGCTATAGCCATAGAAAACCCAAGCATACCAACAATAGGGCCTATTTGACTACCTCCTGCGGCGGCTTGAACTAATAAAGTTCCTACTATAGGTCCTGTACATGAAAACGAAACAATAGCTAGAGCTAATGCCATAAAGAAAATACCGACTAGGCCGCCTCTGTCGGCTTGCGAGTCTACTTTATTTGCCCATGAATTAGGCAACATAATTTCGAAAGCACCTAAAAAGGATACTGCAAACACAATTAATAACACAAAGAAAATTAAATTAAACCAAACATTTGTTGATAAAGCATTTAGTGCATCGGCCCCAAAAACTAAGCTAACTAGAATACCTAATAGCACATAAATAATAATTATTGAAACACCATAAACAATAGCGTTTTTAATACCCTTTGCTTTGGTTTTACTTTGCTTGGTGAAAAAGCTAACAGTCATTGGTATCATAGGAAAAACACAAGGCGTTAACAGCGCTGCAAATCCAGAAAGGAAAGCTATAAAAAAGATCGCCCATAGCCCTTTCTTATCTTCTTTTTTGTTTTTTTCAATTGCAGAAAGTGGTGTTTCTGAATCAGTTTGAACGGGATCTTTTACTACTTCTGTTAATTCTGTAGTGGCAGTTATGGTGTCTTCAACTGCTTCTGGTGCCATCTCGGTAGTTTCAGGGTCATCAGGTGTTATAGGAGCAACGGCCGCTTCTGCTGTTTTTTCTGGCGCAGGAATTTTAAAAACTAGATCTATGTAGTTTGGTGGTAGGCAGCGTGTATCATCGCAAACCATGAATTCTACTTCACCTTTTATGGTAGTGCCTTTATCTCCTGTTAATTTTATTCGTTTTGTAAATGTTGCCGTATGGGAAAAGAAGGTAATTACCATATCAAACACGGGATCTTTCTCGGTAATACCTTTGCTTTCCTTCATTTTGCCAACAGACTCGTAGGCACTATTTTCTTCAAAAGTGAATACGGTTGGTAATGGTCCGTTATCTGGTACCTGTTGCGAATAGAGGTGCCATTTATCTTCAATGGTAGCTTTGGAAATTAGATCGTATTCCGTTTCCGATATTTTTTTAATGCTTGTGCTCCATTTTACAGGGTCTAATATTTGCGATTGAACTGAAGCAAGTGAAATAGTTGTGAGAAGAAGAAATAGGTAAATTTTTTTCATTACTAAATTTTGTTAGGAATAATCTTAAAAACCTCAAATTTGAGGGAAAAAATGGAATATTCAAAATTATAATGAGATTTTAAGATAAAATCCTTAAAAATATAGAAAACCAAAGCAATGAACTACCCCGAGGCAGAGCCGTCGAGGTATCAAAACAATGTTAATTGATTTGAATGGACTTTTTTATACTCCTTTTCCATTCCTTGATTTTTTACATACGCTTTGATTACTTCTTCGTTTGAATATTGACCAACTGTGTTGGCGTAATAACCACTTGTCCAAAACTCTCCTCCCCACAAATTTGCTTTTATTTCTGGGTATCTTCTAAATATTTTTTTTGACTTAGGCACTTAGCTACTAATGTTTTTAATCAGGCAAGGTTTGCTTA
>CAZFUX010000194.1:0-4263 GCA_964522085.1 uncultured Aequorivita sp. | reverse complement strand
AACTTAGGTGGTGAAATCTTGGATTCCCGAAAACCTAAATGGAGTGAGTATAAAAGCTGTAGATCATTTAATATTCCATCCTGGAGGCAGAAAAATTATTGAAACTGTTGAGGATCTCTTTGGTAGTTTGGGCAAAAATATAGATGATACAAAAGAAGTTTTAAGGCTTTATGGTAATATGAGTAGCGCAACGGTTCTTTTTGTATTAGAGCGTTTTTTAGAAAAACAGATAGAAAAAGGAAGCTATGGATTAATGCTAAGCTTCGGTCCTGGTTTTTCTGCTCAACGTGTTTTGTTAAAATTTTAGATTATATTTGCATTCTTTTAAGAGAATAAGAGAATAAGAGAATAAGAATATATGTATTATTTATGAAGGAGTTTAACAATCAATGGGCTATAATATTAGGCGGCAGTAGCGGTCTTGGCTTGGCAAGTGCTAAAAAATTAGCTTCAGAAGGAATGAATATTTGTATTGTTCATAGAGATAGAAAAAGCAGTCTTTCAGCATTTCAAGAAGAAGTTGATAAAATGAAAAGCTGCGGCGTTGAGATTAAGACCTTTAACCAAGATGCCTTAAATAACGATATTCGGGATCAAATAATTAATGACATACCAAAACATAGCGTAAAACTTCTTTTACATAGTATTGCAAAAGGGAGTTTAAAACCAATGTATACCACTGAGGGACAACTACTTCAAAAACAAGACTTAGACATTACCATTAATGCCATGGCGATAAGCTGGTATGAATGGACGCAAGCCTTGATTAAAAACGAAATTTTCACAGTAAATGCAAGAAATATTGCATTTACTAGCGAAGGCAGTACTAGGGTTTGGCCAGGTTACGGAGCGGTATCTGCAGCAAAGGCATTACTTGAATCCTTGATGCGTAGTATGGCTTTAGAGCTTGCACCTATTGGTATTACCACAAATTGTATTCAAGCCGGAACAACAGAAACAACATCGTTCGCAATGATTCCTGGAAGCGATAAACTAGCAGAAATGAGTCTAAATCGTAGCCCATTTAATAGAATGACTTTGCCAAAAGATGTTGGTAATGTTGTATATTTGCTCTGTAAAGAAGAAGCTGGTTGGATAAACGGAACCATAGTTAAAGCAGATGGAGGCGAAAGTCTTAGATAATGATTTAACGATTATATATTTTGGAACACAAACATATTTTAGATTTACTACCTTACAATTCCCCATTTTTATTTGTAGACGAACTTATTTCCCTTTCAGAAGATGGGGTAACAGGCAGTTACACTTTTAAAAAAAACGAATTTTTTTATAAAGGTCATTTTAAAAATTTTCCAGTAACTCCAGGCGTGATCCTTACAGAATGTATGGCTCAGATTGGAGTTGTTTGTTTCGGTATTTCTTTAATGAAAATTGAAGATTTTTCCGAAAAAACTGCAATTGCACTTAGTAATTCCGAAATGGATTTTTATATTCCTGTTTTTCCGGGAGAAAAAGTGACCGTTGTTTCTGAAAAAGTTTACTTTAGATTCAACAAATTGAAATGTAAAGTGAAAATGCTCAATAATAAAGATGAAATTGTAGCGAGAGGAACCATAAGCGGAATGATGGGAGTGCGAAAAAATTAAACTAAAATAAGATGCTAATGAATAATAGAGTAGTTATAACTGGTTTAGGAGTTTGTTCACCAATTGGGGTGGACATACCTACTTTCACTCAATCATTAAAAGATGGAACATCGGGTTTACGCTTTATCCCAGAATTAGAAGATCTTAAATTTTCCTGTCATTTAGGAGGAATACCAGAAGTTTCAGACAAAAAAATTCGTGAATATCTTTCAGAATTACAACTACTAAACTTCAATTGTAGTACTATTGCCTTTGGAGTTATTGCAGGAATGGATGCATTAAAAGATGCTAATATCGCCCCAGCCACAATGGATGAAGACCCATTATGGGATTTAGGAATTATTTTCGGCACAGGAATTGGCGGAACAATGAAAATACGTGAAAGTATTTATAAAGTAGATGCTAAAGATTGCCGAAGGTTAAGTAGTAATACAGTGCCCCAAGTAATGAATAGCGGTATAAGCGCGTACTTGGGTGGTCTAATTGGTGCGGGTAATATTGTAACATCAAATTCATCAGCTTGCTCTACAGGTACTGAAGCCCTACTATTGGGTTATGAGCGTATTAAAAATGGAAAAGCTACCCAGATGCTCTGTGGAAGTTGTAGCGACTCTGGTCCATATTTATGGTGTGGTTTTGACGCAATACGAGTAACCAATCATAAATTTAACGATGACCCAGAAAACCTTCCAGGACCATTAAGTGCAGATGCTAACGGGTTTGTGCCAGGAAGTGGAGCAGGAGCATATTTATTAGAGTCTCTAGAAAGCGCACAAAAGAGAGGCGCTAAGATATATGCAGAAATTTTAGGAGGCTCAATGAATAACGGAGGACAACGAGGTGATGGAAGCATGACCGCTCCCAATAGTGCCGCAGTTATAAAGTGTGTAGAAGATGCTGTTATTGACGCAAACATAAAAGCAGATGATATTGATTATGTTAACGGTCATCTAACTTCAACAACAAAAGACCCCGATGAAGTTGCAAACTGGAGCAAAGCCTTAAAACGAAACGGTGAAGATTTTCCATACATCAATTCACTAAAAGGAATGATTGGTCATTGCATTGCTGCAAGTGCAAGTATTGAAATAGTTTCAACATTGTTACAGCTTGAAAACAATTTTATTTATAAAAATAGAAATTGCGAGCCTATTCATCCTGAAATACTTAAAGTAATACCCAAAGATAAAATACCAACAGAAACCATTTATACACCATTAAATATTGTTGCCAAAGCAAGTTTTGGCTTTGGAGATGTTAATGCATGTGTAATTTTTAAAAAAATATAACCTATGAATTCAGACGAAATTTTTAATAAATTAGAACCAATTATTCGTGGCTATCTTCCAGATGATGCCAAGGATACAGAAATTACACGTAATAGTGATCTTACTCAAGAATTAAATATAAACTCAGCGCATTTAATTGATGTTATTTTAGATATTGAAGATGCATTTGGAGTAGAATTTAGTAATGATGATCTTGAGAAACTACGTAATTTAGATGATGTTATTGCACTTATAAAAGCGAAAACAACGTAATAGGTAAACTACATTATTTCTTATAATAGACTAACTTGCATTTCAATAACTTATAAAGAATAAATACAATCTAATAAATCAAGAATGTTTTAATATTATATATTCGTGAATTTGTGATGAAAAATATAGCTTCTAACTTTTATGGAATACTAGAACTAATGCAATTAAATTGCGGGTTTAAAGTATAACCAAGATCAATAAAAAAAGGCCTGAAAAATATTTCAGGCCTTTCAATTAATTTTGAAATAGCATTAGTGCGCTTTTAGCTTTTCTTTTCTTTTTTGAAGTTGTGACCCAAGTTCTGTTGCAACCTTCGCTGTAGAAGCTTCTAATGATGCTGAAGATGCTTCGGCAAAAATGTTAGAGCCCGGCATGCTAAGGCGTACACTACATATTTTTCCTTTTTCAGGATTACTACTATTTTCTTTTTTGAAATATACATCAGCTCCAACTATAGAGTCGTATTTTGTTTCAAGTTTAGTAAGTTTTTCTGCGACTAATGCCTCTAATCTTGGGCTAGCGGCTACTTCGTGATATTCAAAATTTATATTCATAATTGGTTGATTTTTGTTTAATTAAACTTAAAGATACGATTGCCAAAAAAGCATTCCAAATATTTAATAGGAAATTATGAAATTAATCATCTTCAACAGATGAAGGATTAGATCTGGAATAAGTAATGAAGCTATAATACCACCTGAAAGGGATGCACCAATTATAGTAAGAGAAAGCCACTCGGGGATTTCAACGTCATGGGAAAGAATCATTTTAACCCCTACAAAAGCCAAGATTACAACCAAACTATAATTTATAAATCTAAATTTAGTCAACATTCTTGATATCAGAAAGTACATAGATCGCAACCCTAAAATAGCCAAAATATTAGAGCTGAAAACAATAAACGGATCTGAAGTTATAGCCAATATTGCAGGAATACTATCCAATGCAAAAAGAATATCGGTAAGCTCAATTATAATAAGTGCTACAAATAGGGGAGTTGCGGCACGTATGCCCATCCTTTTTATGAAAAACTTATCACCATCCATTTTATAGCTTATAGGAAATAGCTTTGTGAAAGAGTATAATCATGTTCGTCCACATGAAGCTTTAGACAT
>CAZFUX010000193.1:0-4267 GCA_964522085.1 uncultured Aequorivita sp. | reverse complement strand
ATAATTTTCAAATTATTAAACCCGATTTTTCGGGCTCCTATGTGTAGTGAGTATAACAAAGACCTAACGGTTTTTTTAGAAACTGTTAAGTCTTTATAGTCATTCAAGAAGATAACTTAATCAATGAAAGATGTCGATAGCTTTACATTTTACGTACACTTCCTGAATGGCTTTCATTACTATTCACAGAAACAGGGTCTCCATAATAATTAATTTCGCCACCACTGCTAACTTGGGTTTCCAGCTTTTCTTGAACATTTACAGTAACTTCGGCTCCGCTAGAAGCTTCGGCAATGCAGTTTATTACTAAAAGCTCTTTTGCGTCAATTTCACTTCCGCTGGAGGCATCTGCATTTAATGAAGACGCCTTTCCGGAAACTTCCAAATCTGCACCGCTACTGCTTTTAACTGTAAGCTCTTGCGTAAATACTTCAACTTCTAAATCTGCGCCGCTACTGCTTTTTAATGATAGGTTCTGGCTTTTTACAACTGAATTTACCACAACATCGGCACCGCTACTTGCTTCAATATTGTTTAGTTCTTTGTAGGTTACGTACACTTTTTTTGCTGTAGAACGCCCTATATCTTCGGAAGTAGTAACGTGTAGTTTTCCATTTTCAATAGTTGTTTCAATGTATTGATGTAGGTTTTCATCGGCTTCTACAACTATTTTATTTTCACCTCCTTGTGTTAGGTATACGTCCAATCCTGCGCTACCACGCACTTCAGTAAAATCTTGAGAGACCTCTCTTTCTTCAGTAACTACTTTGCCGTTACCGTTTTCGCCCAAATTTATATTTATGCAAGAGCCCAAAAGTAATGCAATGCTAAAAGCTGCAATTATTTTTATAGTTTTCATATCGTTGGTTTTAGTTATTTATTAATTTTAAATGTATCTTTTAAAGAGGTATGTTAATTATTGAAATCTTCTTGTACTTCTTCTTCCCAATTTTTCTTTTGGAATGACTGAATTGTAGAATCAATGATTACTTCAGCATTTATCATTTCCAAAGAATCCTTCTTTACATTAGTTTCAACTTTTTCAGTACAATCCAAACATTCCAATTCATTTTTTAAAATTCTGAAGTAATGCTCTTCATTATCTCGATTGGTTAAATTTTGAATTTCAGGGTTATTGCGTGAATAAGATGAAGTATTTGCTTCTGGATAAACTACGGTGCCTTCTGGTAGATATATCGTTATTTCAATTTGCTGATCACGATATTTGTTTTTAGTTGAAGTGGTAAAAAACCCATCAAGCATTAAACTATTATTTTCAAAAGAATATAAGTAATCAATGGCTTCTGCACGTTTTTTGGCGTCAAGTTGATTGTTACCTTCAGCAGATTTTTCTATCACTATTTTGCCTACGGAATCTTTTGTAGATTGAATTGTCAAAATAATATCACCTGAATAAATCACTCTTTTTTCGTCTTCAGTATATTTTATTTCCAGACCGCTATTTCGTCTTACTTCATAACTATACTGCTTATCCGCACGCATAGCTATTCGCAATGTATCTCCAGTTGTTATAGCAAGGGTTTGCTCTTCTATAAAACTACCATCATAAGCTTGTTCGGTGGCTTGTTTTATTCCTAGTACAGCCAAACCAATTACGGATAGTGCCCAAACTACAATAAGCAATATTTTTACGGTAGAACTCATTGATTTCAAGTTGCTTATTAATAATTTAAGTCCTAAAACAAAGAGTACAAAAAATGGAATTCCTACTGCAAATAAAGAGAGTAGCGCTATTAGCCATAAGGGAACATTGGTTGTATCTACCAAGGCAATGTATTCTGTTATTTCAGAATTACCCCAAAAATCCATTGACCCAAAGGTGAAAAATCCTACTACCAAACCAATAATGGTTGAAAGTGAAACGATTATTATTAATACCCCAATAAATTTTACAAATATTTTAAAGAGGGTTAATATTACGTTTCCCAAGCCATCAAAAAAACCTGAGGCACCACTTTTTACCTTATTGCCGTATTTGTCATAATCTACATTTTTAACCCTATCGGCAACAGTATCAAAACCTTCTTTAAACTTACGCTCTATGTTTGAAATATTAACAGGCTCTCTTGTCATTTTCAACTTGTCTGATGTTGTAATTGCTGGCGGAACTAAGATCCAAAGTAATATGTAAACTACTACTGGCGAACCAAATCCGGCAACTATTAACAGCACCCATAAAAGACGAATCCAAATAGCATCAACACCTATATAGTGTCCAATTCCAGAGGAAACCCCAGAAATATATTTGTTGTCTATATCTCTAAAAAGTTGTTTATGTGAAGCATTACCTCTCGATTTTGAATATGATTTAGATGAAGACGGTGGTACGTCTTCAAAAATCTCGTCATCAACTTCATAATCTTCCGGCTGCCCCATAACTGCTATTACCTCGTCAAGGGCTTTTATAGATAAAACTTGCGTTGGACTCTCAATTTTTTCAGAAAAAAGTTCGCCAATACGAGCTTCAATGTCCTGCATTATTTCTTCACTTCCTTCAGAACCTTTTAGCGATTTTCTAATAGCGTCCAGATAGCGAGAAAGTTTTTCAAAGGCATCTTCGTCTATATGAAAGGAAGTGCCCGCTAAATTTATGTTTACTGTCTTGTTCATTACGTGGTTTTTTCGCTGGTTACTTTGTTTACGGCTTGTTGCAGTTCGCTCCAAGTGCCGTTTAATTCGGTTAAAAATTGTTTGCCTGTATCGGTAAGGTCATAATATTTGCGTGGTGGCCCGCTGGTAGATTCTTCCCAACGGTATGAAAGCAATCCCGCATTTTTAAGCCTTGTGAGCAGCGGATAAATTGTGCCTTCCACGACCAGCATTTTTGCGTCCTTTAAGGTTTCAAGAATGTCTGAAGTATATGCCTCGCCGTCTTTAAGGACGGAAAGAATGCAGAACTCCAAAACCCCTTTTCGCATTTGCGCTTTTGTGTTTTCGATTTTCATATTTCGTGATTACTAATTTTAAATTCTTGTTCGTTATTAATGATGAATGCGGATATACATCCGTGTTTTCTTCGCATTGTTGATGAGTCAATACGTTAACAGTTTCCTGTTCCGTCGGCATGGGTGCGCCTATAAACTGCAAAACGGCAGCCAATAGGTAACTAACTAATGTGCTCATTTTGAATAGGTTTTTGAAGGTTGGTTTTTATAAAAGGTATGCAAAGTGGGTATTTATAGAGCTGCCCGCGTGATGCGTGAATGGAAGCATTAATTACAGCATAGATTTCCATAATTAATAATGCTGAAATTAAAAGCAATGCCAAGCCAAACAGAATAAAATAACCTGATAGATTCTGAATGTTGTTTATTGAAAAATGGCCGAAATTATTATCTATGGAATCAATAAGCGAAATAAAATCTGTTACAAAAATGATAATGAAGGGAAGGCTGATAAGACCTGTTAATATCGTATAAATCAAAACACTCAGTTGAAAATTGATGGCTTGCTTTCCGTGTTCATCCACAAAGGCTTTTTCCTTATTAAAAGTCCAAATCATAAGTGGAGCAATAAAATTTCCAAAAGGGAAAAAGTATTTTAAAAAAGTGGATAAGTGAATAAGTGAATAAAAGCACTTGTATTTCTTTGATTTTCTGTGATTGTAGTTTCCATAGCTTGTTATTATCTTATGCAAATATATATCTAAAAGATAGTAGTGTGTTATACATAGCGTCATAATTAACATTTATTTAACAATCAGAAGATTTGGTAATTTTCATTTATATTAGCCAAAAATTTTACCAAGCACCCCTATAATTTATGAAATCAATTTACATTTTACTATTTCTTTTTCTTAGTAGTTATGCTCACTCGCAGATAGTATCTATACCTGATGCCAATTTTAAAAATGCATTATTAAATACCCTTTGTGCAGATACAAATGGCGATGGGGTGGCGGATGCGGATGCGGATGTCAATAATGATGGCGAAATTCAGCAAAGTGAAGCGAATGCAGTTTTGAGTCTTTTTGTAATTAACAAGAATATTGATTCTTTGGAGGGTATTCAGTATTTTACCAACTTACAAAGATTAGACTGTTCTTTCAATGATATTGTAAGCTTAAATACTTCTCAGAGTCCTGACCTCATTTATTTGAATTGTCATTTCAATGAATTGACAAGTCTAGATGTTTCCCAAAATATCAATTTACAAGAACTAATATGCGATATTAATTATTCTTTAGACCAGTTAGATATACTCACTCCATTTAGGTTTTCGGGAATCCAAGATTTCACTACCTAAA
>CAZFUX010000192.1:0-4296 GCA_964522085.1 uncultured Aequorivita sp. | reverse complement strand
TTTCAAATTATTAAACCCGATTTTTCGGGTTCCTATGTGTAGTGAGTATATGTAATGGAGGAATATCTTTGCAGTTTTCACGGACCACTATTCTTCTAGTCAAACCAGGTCTTTTCCAAAAAAAATGTGAGCCTTTAACCTCATTATGTCTATAACAATTATGGTACTCAAGAAACTTAAGAAATATTTTTGTTTTATCGGACGATAATCACCCACAAATTATGCTGTTTGAAGAACCTCTAACTGAACTGTACCTTTGTCAAAATCCTGCAAACGTCCATTTTGATCGACATATGCTTTTGAAAAGTTTTTAGAGTGAAATTTTTCCTTTTGAAATCCAAGGGATAAAATGTATTTTTCTCTTTCGGTATTATTCATTGAATATATGTCTTCACAAAAACCTTGGAGTTCCATTTTAATGAATTCTAAAGCTTCTTCTTTTGTATTTCCAAAACCTGAAATTTTTAAAGATGGGGAGTACGTGAGAAAATGCGTTCCCTGTTTGCCCGATATAATATTAAGTCGAGCATCTAATTTATCCCCTTTAATTCTAAGGGTGTCTTTGACGTGTTTATTTTTAGAGGGTGTAACCTTAAGAGACATACTCATAATTAGAAATTATTTTGTTAAATGTAATATTTTTTTTAAAACGTAAGGATACTTGACTAAATTATTAGACGATAAACATCTGTTAAAATTACAATTAACACTGTTGGTAAGGGATAGAGGGCAAATGTACATATTTTATTTTAATAATCATATCCAACGTTTTTTAAGTAGGGATTGATCACTTAACTAAACAGATGTTATTAAATGTCGGGAATATATCGGGAATATGTCGGGAAAATTAAAAACGCCCTATCTATGAATTACTGTAAATAGGGCATTTTAAGAAATTAATCGTGGAGCCGGGGAGATTCGAACTCCCGTCCAAACGTGCAATTATACTACTTTCTACATGCTTAGTTTTCAATTAGATTTTCGTGAGCTTGCCGGTCGAAAACTACCAACGCACCCCTTATCTTCGTTTGAGCTTCACAAGAGCATCAAAGCCCTACTCTTGCTAGGTTTACTTTTACGAAGTCACTATATCAACCGCCGCAAACCAAGGCCGTTGAGTGACTTCCTGCTTGCCCACCTTGTGGGCCGAGGCACATCCTACTATAATTCGGATTATGCAGCTAGGGCGTAGTTATTCTCGCCGTTTAAAAAGTGTGGAGTATGATATTTACGAGCTATATCCCAGCGCTCGACATGCTTACAATACAATTAGACCCGCTGTCAAAACCAGTCGGCCCCTTTTTCAGTTCAGAGTCAAGAACCCCTAAACGGGCGACAAAGATACATGAAAAACCCTATCTTTACCACCGCAATTCTTCCGATAACTATCGGAACAAAAAACATACCAAATGCCCATAACCTTCGCTATCATCAAAGAACGCAAAAACCCGCCAGATCGTCGGGTAGTTTTTTCACCAGAAAAGTGTCAAGAAGTTATAAAACAATTTCCTGATGCTAAGATAATTGTGGAATCGTCTGATGTTCGCATTTTTCCGGATGAAGCCTATTGCAAAGCTGGTTTTGAAGTTATGGAAGATGTTTCAGAAGCAGATGTTATGTTGGGTGTAAAAGAAGTGCCAGTAGATGCTTTACTTCCGAATAAAAAATACTTCTACTTTAGTCATACCATCAAAAAACAACCTTACAATAGAAAACTATTGAAGGCAATGCTAAACAAAAATATTGAAATGTATGACCACGAAACAATTGTTAAAAAGAGTGGTGCGCGCCTAATAGGTTTTGGAAGATATGCTGGTTTGGTAGGCGCTTACAATAGCTTTAGGGCTTTGGGAATTAGAGACGGTCTTTTTAATCTTCCTAAAGTAGAAAACCTTGCAGATCTAGATGCTGTAAAAGCTGAACTTGATAAAATTGAAATTCCTGCAATTAAAATTTTACTTACTGGTACTGGTAAGGTTGCAAAAGGAGCCAAGGAAATTTTAGATCATTTACAAATTAAAGAAATAAGTGACGCACTTTACCTTACATCAAAATTTACAGAGCCAGTATATGTAATTGCCGATGTTATGGAGTACAACAAACGCAAAGATGGCAAGGTGGGAGAGAAATATGCTTTTTATAAAGATCCTTCTGGGTATGAAAGTAATTTTATGCCCTACGCGAAGGAAACCGATTATTTTATTGCAGGTCATTTTTATGGAAACGGTGCGCCCTATCTTTTTACAAGGCAAGACGCTAAAAGTCCTGACTTTACCATTAATCTTATTGCTGATATTTCCTGCGATATTGATGGTCCTGTAGCGGCAACCATTAAACCGTCCACAATTGCCAATCCGTTTTATGGATATGATCCTGCAACTGAAACTGAAGTTGCAATGGATGCTAAAGATGCTATAACAATGATGGCTGTAGATAATTTACCTTGCGAACTTCCCAAAGATGCCAGTGAAGGTTTTGGCGATATGTTTTTAACGAACGTAATCCCTGCCTTTTTCAACGGCGATAAAGATGGCATTCTAAATCGTTCCCGAATAACCAACGAAAATGGAAAACTTACTCCCAGATTTGCATATTTACAAGATTATATAGAAATTGCCGACTAATTAAATTAACTTTTCGTTAACAACTGGTAATTGAAAACTACAAAACAAAAAACTAAAACAGCACTTGTAACTGGAGCTGCATCTGGCTTAGGATTTGAACTGGCATTACTTTTAGCCAAAGATAACTACAACCTAATTTTAGTAGATGTAAATGCTGAAAAACTTGAAGAAGCAAAGCAAGAATTAGTAAAGAAATTTCCTGTTGAAATTCAACTTCTCAATAAAGATTTGGGCAAACAAGATGCAGCTCAGGAAATTTTTGATGTCTTAAACGCACAATCTATAGACGTGCTAATTAACAATGCAGGTTTTGGAATTTTTGGAAGTTTCAACGATACCGATTGGCAACGTGATGCAGCAATGTTAAACTTACACGTAATGACCACAACCCATTTAACCAAGTTGGTTTTAAAAGGAATGGTAGAAAGAGGTAGTGGCAAAATTATGAATATGTCTTCTCTAGCTGCTTTTCAGCCAGGACCTTTAATGTCTTTGTATTACGCATCTAAAGCATACATTCTTTCTTTTTCTGAAGCTATAGCTAATGAATTAAAGGGCACAGGTGTTACTGTTACCTGTTTATGCCCTGGGCAAACTAAGACTTGTTTTCAGGAAGTGGTTTCTAACGGTACCAAAGCTTCAGAGAACAAAATAAAATTCAACATTGGTGATGCAAAAGAAGTTGCAGAATATGGATATGAATCCATGTTGAAAGGTAAAGTAGTAGCTATTCCTGGAAACTTCAATAAGTTTCTTTCTAAATTACCTCGCTTTGTGCCAAGACGCACGGCAACTTCTATTATTCGTAAAATACAGGAGAAGAATAGAACGAATAATAGAGGAGCAAAATGAAAGTTTATTTTTTAATAAAACGCATCATCTGCATTTTTCCGTTTTCAAAAATTACCCTTAAATAATACATCCCGGAGGCAATTGCTTCAATATTCAAATGAAGATTTTCTGAGTTTATGATTGTATTCTTTTCAATACTCCCCAATGAATTAAATAGCATAACGTTTTCAATTTTATAGCCGTTACTCTTTAAATTGATAAATTTTGTGGCTGGATTTGGGAAAACTATTGTCTCAGTTAAAGTATTTTCATTTAAACTCAATACAGTATCGGTTTGATTTATCCAGAAAACACTGTCGGAATTGTTTACGTTAGTAGTGAATAAACCCTCATCATTATCGTTATCAATGTCAACTGCTTCAATATTAAGGGTGTCAGATATTGAAAATTCTTCCGCACCAGCTGTAAAATTGCCAGTACCGTCATTAAGCACTACGCTGCTATAATTATCTGTACCAAATGAAAATTTTGCTATTACCAGATCGAGGTCGCCATCAACATCAACTAAATATACATCGCCAGCTGGTTCTGCCGAATATAATGTAGTGAAATTTTGAAAAAAAGAAGTACCATCATTCAAATATCCTCTTACGATACTATTTCCCTCAATAACTACTAGGTCTATGTGGCCGTCACCATTATAATCACCATTGTCCACTTTACAGGTTGATATATAAGGAAACATTTGAGGACTCTTAAAAAAGGAACCATTTCCGTCACCTGTCCATATTTCATTTTCTCTTCTTTCTTGTAGAGGTGCACCGCTCTTGGCAAGTATAATAAGACCGTTGCACGGGCTAGTCGATTTCTTGTAAATTTC
>CAZFUX010000191.1:0-4308 GCA_964522085.1 uncultured Aequorivita sp. | reverse complement strand
TAATTTAGGTAGTGAAATCTTGGATTCCCGAAAACCTAAATGGAGTGAGTATAACAAACCTAGCAAATTTTGAGAATAGAACTCATTACTTTTTATAAAATATCTAAGCAAAATTTATTTGATTTTAGTTCTCAAATAAAGCTGTTCCACCTTTTCGCGAGCCCAAGGTGTTTTACGAAGAAATGTAAGACTCGATTTTATGGAAGGATTACTGTTGAAGGTATTAATTTTAATTTTTTCACCCAAAGTTTCCCAGCCATAAAATTCTACCAGGTATTCTAAGATATTTGCAAGTTTTACGCCGTGCAAAGGGTTGTTAGGTTGTTCGTTATTCATATTCTTTTATTTGTCGTGAGTCAAAACGTCATTTCCATTCAAAAACCTACCAATCAATAGGTCTATAATCTTTTAAAAACTTCCCGCTCCAATGTTTGCTGGTGTTTATACCATCTATTAATGGATCCATAACTCTTGCTGCTCCGTCTACAATATCTAACGGTGGTTGAAAATCGTGTAGTTCCATTTTGCGTTTTGCAAGTTCTGCTGGATCTTCGTCTGTTACCCAGCCCGTATCTACAGCATTTATATAAATTCCTTCTTTGGCAAGACTTCCAGCGGCGGTGTGCGTTAACATATTGAGTGCAGCCTTTGCCATATTGGTATGTGGATGACGGTCTTCTTTAAAAAAGCGATGGAACTTCCCTTCCATTGCAGAAACGTTTATTATGTGTTTTTTACCTGTATTTTCTTTCTTCATAATCTCGCCTAGGCGGTTACAAAGTACAAAAGGTGCAATTGAATTTACTAATTGAACTTCAATCATTTCGGTAGTTTCAATTTCACCAAGTCTTAAACGCCAACTGTTTGTTTTTCTAAGATCAACTTGCTGTAAATCTGCATCTAATTTTCCTTCCGGAAACACCTCATTTGCACTTAGTGAATTATCAAAACTATACGGTATCTGCGAAAGCTTTGCAGAAGCACGAATACCAATTCCAGGTTCAGAACCATGCCAAGTTACTGGTAGGTTTTTGTTTGGGTCTTTACCGATGTCTGCTGTTAGTGATTTTAACTCCGTTAAACAGTTAGCGTGATCTTGCAGTAAATCTTTCACAAACTGTGGATGGTCTTCAAAAGGCATCTCTTCCTTTTCCATTAAATGCTTGTAAAATCCTGCTGGTCTGCGAACTGTTTGAGCAGCGTTATTAATTAATATATCAAGGTTATCGTATTTCTGATCTATGTAATTACAGAATATTTCTACACTTGGTATATGCCGAAGGTCCAGTCCGTGAATTTTTAAACGGTCCGCCCATTGATGAAAATCTTCTTCTTGCCCAAAACGATAGGCCGAATCTGCCGGAAATCTTGTTGTAGCAACAACTGTAGCTCCTGCACGAAGCAACATTAATGAAATATGATACCCAATCTTTAAGCGCGAACCTGTCATAACGGCTACTTGCCCAGTTAAATCTGCAGTTTGAAAGCGTTTTGCATAATTAAAATCACCACATTCGGTACACATAGTATCGTAAAAGTGATGTATTTTAGTAAATAAGGTTTTACATACGTAACAGTTACGCGGTGTTTCTAACTCCATCATCTCTTTTGAAGATAATTCTGCTACTTGCAATAATTTAGGTGCTACAAACACTATGTTTTCACGAGCGCTACGTATTCCTGTTTCTTTACGGGCAGTTCTGTCTTTATTGGCTTGCTTGCGTTTTTTAGCTTTTTTGGCATCCTTTTTTCTACGTGAAAATTCTTCGCGATTGGGTCTTGAAAATTTTCCAGAAGCTTTGATTAATGCTGTACGTTGTTCTTTTGGTATTTCAAATATTTGGTCTGTATCGCTATTTAAACGTTCAATAATTGCAATGCACTTAGCAATATCTTCAGAAGTGATATCTTTAATATTTTCTGTATTGGTTACATCGTTTTTAGATTTCTCTACTTTTTCGGATGCTTCATTATCTGAAACCTGATGCGGCATAGCTTTATATTTTCTGCAAATATAAGTACAGTTTCAGTTATTGAAGCAATTTCTTTGGAACACTTTTAATTCAAAATTTTAAGAATATTTTTTACTATTAACCGTTTCAATATTAAACTTTTATTAAAGTCAATTAAGAAATTTACGCGCATCAAACTAAAGCAGTATCTTCACTCAAAATAAAATTTAAAAAAAACAAAATGAACAATAAAGGAAAAGGATTATTAGCACTTTTAGGATTAGCTGGTGGCGCATTTGCATATTGGAAATATAGAAATATGTCTCCTGAAGAAAAACAAAACCTTAAAGATAAGACCAACGAAACTGGTAGAAAAATTAAAGAAAAAGCTGGCGAGGTTGAAGAAACAATTTCAGAAAAATATGAGCAACTTAAAAATGCTGCCAAAAGAGAAGTAAACGATTTAGCAAATTAGTGATTTATAGGCTAATAAATAAAAAATCCCGCACATCGCGGGATTTTTTTATGGCTAAATTTTAAATTATTATATTTTAGTAACCTTGACAGCGTTCATGCCACGTTGGCCTTTCTCTAGCTCGAAGGAAACGTTGTCGTTTTCTGTAATTTCACCAATAATACCACTTACGTGCGTGAAGTATTTTTCACTGTTTTCATTATCTATAATGAACCCGAAACCTTTTGAAGAGTCATAAAAAGAAACAGTTCCTTTACGTACAGGATCAAAAGCTTCTCTATCACCTTCTTCTTTTGGTGGAATTCCTAAAATAATTTCTTCAGCCTCAACTTCAGGCTTCA
Source organism: uncultured Aequorivita sp. (assembly GCA_964522085.1). Taxonomy (GTDB): domain Bacteria; phylum Bacteroidota; class Bacteroidia; order Flavobacteriales; family Flavobacteriaceae; genus Aequorivita. The sequence goes on along the minus strand of CAZFUX010000191.1, from coordinate 1,540 downwards.
TACTTGGGTCTGGCGGAGTATCTGTTAGATTACCATTATAGTCTACATAAACAAAGTCAATTCCAGGAGTTTTATTAGCAATACGTGCTTCTTTTTTCTTCTGTTTATCTTCTTTCTTCTTCTGCTTTGCTTTTTCTTTTTCTTTCTTACTGTATGTTTGTTGCGATTTTGCCATTTGTGTTTTTTGAATAAAAAAAGCCATCCGCGTTGGGCAGATGACTTTTAATGAGTTATATATTAAAATGTTTTGTTATTACTTTACCTTACTGGGGTTTTAATAATACTTGCCCGAATTCTTCAAAGATACGGATAATTAATTAGTTGAAAGAATAAAAAAAGGAAACGTTTTAAAATAAATTGAAAATTCAAATATTAGAATTAAAATAGCCTTTAGAATTAATATTAGTTGATAATCTATATTAGATAGATGTTTTATAATCCTCTTAAAAGTGATAACTTTGGCAGAACTAATAATAGTTTACAATGTTAAAAAAAATACTCTTCATACTTGTTGTTACAATAAGTTGCACTTCCCTATTTTCACAAGAAAGACCCATAGAAATTGTTGACGAAACAAAGGCCAACAGGCTTTTTTTATATGCTTTAAATAAAAATGAAAAAGATCTTGATGTTATTATAACTGTTGAAGGAACAAATTTTAGACAAAGTAAACGTTTGCCAAGAGCTGTACGTGTTCCTGCTGCATCAAAAGTTTTAATGGCTAATTTAATTGTTGAAAGAGGCAAAACAGTAAACTACACCTATGAGCTGCAAGTGACTGATAGCCTTTCTCGGAGAGCGCTTCGCCCTAAATATGAAGCTATTAAAATAGAACCAAAGAAAAGGATAATTGTATATATTCCTGAAAATTGTGCTAGTTGTGATACGCTGATTTCTAGCCTTGAAAAAGGTAAGTATTTATTTACTGCACATCGTTTTTTAGAAAAGCCTGAATTAAAAGCACAATTGGCTCCTGCTTTTTCAAATTCAACCGTAAATATAGATTCTGCTGCTGTACCTATAATAAGTCTTAACGGAGTACTGTACGCCACTATTGAAGATTACGATCAATTATTGGAAGAATTGAACAAATAAATTTACCTTAAAAAGGATACCCAATACCAAAATTGAAAACGGTTTCTTTCACATTAAAATTGAAGCCGTCATCTTTTGAAGGATCTCGGAAAGGTGAGGCAAAATCAAAACGGAGTACAAAACCTTGCACATCTACACGAAGCCCCACTCCTGCTCCCATTCCTAATTCGTTTATAAAATTTGATGTAAACTTATCTGCACCTTCATAAACAGGATTTGCAACTGAATTCCAAATATTTCCCGCATCTGCAAATACAGCTCCTTTCAAAAAGGAAATTATAGGAAAACGATATTCAATATTTGCTTCTAAACGAATGTTCCCGGTTTGATCGAAATAGTTGGTATTTGGATTATTTAAATCACTATAAATACCCGGCCCCAGAGATCTAATTGTTCGTTAAGATACATGGTTTACATAAGTTAAAGATTGTTGTTTACACTAAAT
>CAZFUX010000190.1:0-4315 GCA_964522085.1 uncultured Aequorivita sp. | reverse complement strand
TAATTTAAAATACGAAAAAACTAATGGGGAAACAAAAGGATAAGCATATAATTTTTAATAAATATCTTCTAAAATTCCTAACTCTTAATTCCTAATCCATCACCACTTTTTCGTCTTTATTACATTTTTAAATTCTTAATTCAGAATTCTAAATTCAGAATTAAGTATCTTTGCCAATCTTTAAAAAAATAAAAAAATGCAAGACGGAATTTACGCAAAAATAACGACCGAAAAAGGAGAAATCCTTATAAAATTCACACACGACAAAACGCCGGGAACGGTTGGAAACTTTGTTGCTTTGGCTGAAGGAAACCTAGAAAATAAGGCAAAACCACAAGGAACACCATATTACGACGGTTTGAAATTTCATCGAGTAATCCCAGACTTTATGGTTCAAGGTGGCGATCCACAAGGAACAGGTTCTGGCGGACCGGGATACGATTTTGAAGACGAGTTTCACCAAGACCTTCGTCACGATACTCCAGGTGTGCTTTCTATGGCAAATTCTGGACCTGCAAGTAACGGAAGCCAGTTTTTCATTATACACGTTGCTACACCTTGGTTAGATAACAAACACACGGTTTTTGGAAATGTTGTGGAAGGACAAGATGTTGTAGATAGCGTTGCACAAGGCGATACTATGCAAAAAGTTGAAATTATCCGTGTGGGTGATGAAGCTAAAAATTGGAACGCTGTGGAAGCTTTCAGAAGTTTTACAGGTGAAAGAGAACAACGCATTTCAAAAATGAAGGAAGCTCAAGAAGCAGAACTTAAAAAAGTATCTGAAGGTTTTGATAGAACCGAAAGCGGATTGCTTTATAAAATAATTCAAAAAGGAAGCGGTAAAAAAGCTGAAAAAGGAAAAACAGTTTCTGTACACTACAAAGGCGCACTTATAGATGGAACTGAGTTTGATTCATCTTATAAAAGAAAAGAACCAATCGATTTTCAATTAGGCGTTGGGCAAGTAATTTCTGGTTGGGATGAAGGTGTAGCGTTATTGCAAGTAGGCGATAAGGCTCGTTTTGTTATTCCGAGTAACCTTGGGTACGGCGAACGTGGTGCAGGTGGTGTTATCCCTCCAAATGCAACCTTAATTTTTGATGTTGAATTAATGAACGTAAAATAAAGATTACGCATTTAGGTATTCGAGAGCTTTGATAGTTCAATTGGATATCTTACTTTAATTAATGACGATTTTTTTGATTTCCCTTCAAGGTTAGGGTGAAAAAAATCAAAGAAGTCGTCGTTTTAATTTCAATATGTACCAAAACATGGATTTAGAAAAATTAAAATACCCAATCGGAACCTTCGATTGCCCTTCAAATATAACTCCTGAATTTCAGGAAGCTTGGATTTCTATTTTAAAACATTTTCCCGATAGGATAAATAATTTGGTGAGCAGCCTTTCCGAAAGTCAATTAAACACACCCTACAGACCAGAAGGGTGGACGGTACGGCAAACCATTCATCATATTTATGACAGTCATCATAACGCATACACCCGTTTTAAATGGGCTTTAACGGAAGAGGCTCCGGTTATAAAAGTTTATGATGAAAAAGCTTGGGCAGAAACTCAAGATGCTAAAAACGCACCTATTGAATTATCATTAACGGCAATAAATGCTTTGCACGCCAAATGGGTTTATTTATTAAAAGGACTTTCAAATGAGCAATTGCTTCGAGAATTTCATCATCCAGCAAGAAACCGAAATTATTCACTAGCCGAAACGATTGGTAGTTATGCTTGGCATAGCAATCATCATTATGCACACATTGAAAACTTGATAAAAAGAGAAGGGTGGAAGTGAATACGTTAATTCGAACTCATGAATCCCTATTCTCGCCATTTAATATTACACCCAATACTCGGTTTCTGGTCTTTTCGTTGCGGATTGTTATTTAAAACATTGTCTAAAGCTTCACGAAGATCTCTGCCGTTTACAAGAATTCTATTTCCAGGGCGGCTATCGTCTAATTGCCCACGGTATACTAAATTCAATTCATCGTCGAATAAATAGAAATCTGGCGTACATGCGGCATCGTAAGCTTTAGCTACTTCTTGTGTTTCGTCATATAAATAAGGAAAAGGGTAATTATTTTTTCTAGCTGTTTCCCATATTTTTGCAGGAGAATCTTCAGGATATTTTATAGCATCATTGCTGCTAATTGCAACAAAACCAAAGCCAATAACCCTGTAGTCGTTACAAAGTCGCACGAGCTCGTCATTTACATGTTTTACAAAAGGGCAGTGATTACAGATAAACATTACTACCGTACCTTTTTTTCCTTGAACATCTTTTAAAGAAACTGGATTGTTTGTTACGGCATCAATTAATGTAAAGTCAGGTGCTTTGGTAGCTAACGGGAGCATTTTAGATTCTGTACGTGCCATTTTATTTGTTTCTTTATTAGTTGTAATTTCAGGTTTAAAGTTACAAATTCTGAAGTGTTATCAAACCATTAAAAACTTGGAAATAAACTTTTAAACTTCCTGAGTTTTAATTTTTTCTATTAAAGAATTTATAAAACTTTGGCTATTGACTGTAACTCTGTTAACTTTAAAATCAAAATCAATTATTATGAAAAATTCTTATTCATCATTATCCGTTGCAATTGAAGACCTACAAAATGAAGGTTTTACAGAAGATTTTAATCTCGTAGGAGAAGGTATAGAATCTAAAAATCTAAAAAAACAATGGAAAGCAGACGAGCTAGAAATTATTAAATTTTACCGCTTTGAAGGAATGACAGATCCTGGCGATAATATTATTCTTTATTTAATTGAAACAAAATGCGGATTAAGAGGCTTGTTGGTAGATGCTTATGGCGCTGACCAAGGTGAAATTTCTCCAGAAATGATACAAAAATTAAAATTACATCATGACGAATAATCTTTCTTGGAGCGATTTTGAAAAGGTTGAAATGCGGGTAGGAACAATTGTTGAAGCAAACGATTTTCCTGAAGGCCGAAATCCTTCCTATCAACTTTTAATTGATTTTGGTAGTGAAATTGGGCTACGAAAAACTTCGGCGCAGCTTACTTTACTTTATAAAAAAGAAGAATTAATAGGGAAACAAGTGGTTGCTGTAGTTAATTTCCCGAAGAAACAGATTGCTAATTTTATGAGCGAATGCCTTGTTCTAGGAGCTGTGGAAGGGAAAAATGTTACGCTATTGCAACCAGGGAAAGAAGTTTCGAATGGATTAAGAATACTATAGTTAAAAGCTTTTTTTAATACCTTAGCCAAATAAAACCTGACCATTATGAAAAAGTATTTACTTTTTTTGTTGTTTCCAATCCTGCTAAATTCCTGTAAAAATAATACAGCAGTTGAAAATCCTGAAACGGAAATTTCAACTGAAAAATTACAAAAAATAGATCAACTCCAATGGCTTTTGGGGACTTGGACTAATGAAACTGAGGAAGAATTTTCACAAGAAACGTGGGCGAAGGAAAACGATAGTACCTTTGTAGCTTATAGTTTTACGCAAGTTGCAGGCGAAACCGTTTTTGCGGAAACTATGGCATTGGAACAAAAAGATGAAAATCTTTTTCTTACTGCCGCAACAGCAAATCAGAACGATGAAAAACCTGTGACTTTTACATTAATTTCTTCGGAAAAAAACCAATTCATTTTTGAAAATAAGGATCACGATTTTCCAGAAAGAATAATCTACACAAACCCTGTAAAAGATTCACTTCACGCTTGGATTGAAGGTACTGTAAATGGCGAAGCTAAAAAAATGGATTTCTACTTTTCAAAAAAGGAGTGAATTCTATTAAACTTACTCACTTTGTGGGATAGTTTTATAATTATTATAAATCTGCAATTTTCCTAAACTTCCCTTCGCTTATACCGTTATATGGATAACTAATAATTAAAATAGAATCTGTTTGTGTAAATTGATACCTATATTCAGGGGTATGGCAAGCAATCGTTTGAATTGTAGGTTGAATCTACTAAAGTATATACTCCTTCAGTACCATTAGGATACTTTATATGTGTATTAAAGCAAAGCGAGGCGCTATTGCTAGTTATGGTATTATCTGGATAAAAAGTCACAGTATTCTCGCTATTGAATTCAATAGAAGGGAGTTCATCTGGTGGTATGGGCGGTGCATCATCATTGTCCCTACCTGCAATATAAAGCCAAGTTCCTAACAAGGATACTTGTACTTCTTCATTCTCTAAAACATCATCATTCCTATTACAAAAAATGAATAGTGGGAATACAGCTAATATTAAAATTATCTTTTTGACTTAGGCACTTTGTAAATAACAGTATATTCAGTACTTTAGGGTTAATTAAA
>CAZFUX010000189.1:0-4321 GCA_964522085.1 uncultured Aequorivita sp. | reverse complement strand
TCAAATTATTAAACCCGATTTTTAGGGTTCCTATGTGTAGTGAGTATATTAGGAAACCAAAGTGCTTCAGTTAAAAAATGCATCTTTCAAAATTACTGAAAATTTTTTACAAAAAAACCTCGAAGTCATAGAAAAACTTCGAGGTTTTGTTTTATTAGCTAATTTCTCAGGAAGTAGAAAACTTATTTCAGTTCCATTGAAGTGATTGCTATCAGGTTTGGTCCATCAAACAGGTTGAGGGTATATCTACCTTCAACTAAATTAGTTTCAGAAGCGTTTACCAAAATACAAACATCTAATTCGTCATTTTCATAAAAAACATTTGTAGATGCGCTGTAGTTAAGGTTTTTGTTTTCAAATGTTTTTACAGTATCATCACCCATCATTGCATTTTTTGGGTTGATTACTTGTACATAAAGAATTCTATCTCCTTTTTTAGCTATTGCATTTGGTGCTAAGGTAAAACAAGCTCTTATTTTATCTGCACGGCTTGAACGTCTAGTGTCTACTACTTTTCCACTATTTCGTATAATTACAGCTTCACCACGAAGATCTGTTGCTTTTACTACAGAACCTTTTTTAATGGTTTCGCTCATTGTCAAGTTTTCTTGGCTTACTGAATCTACCACCATTCGTGTATTGCTAAGTTCTGTATAAGTGCTATCTCGTTCAATATCAAGACGTTTATTAGCAGCTATTAAACTATCGGCACGTTTAAAAAGCATAGTACGTTCTTGTCTTAATTTTTCGATTTCTGATTTATATCTTTGTATTAAACCAATATTTGCTTTTGCATCTTTTACTGAGTCTAAGAGTACGGTAATTCTTTCACGCGCAGCAAGTAAACCTTTGTCTTTTAGCTCGTTATCCTTTATAACTTCATCATAGTTTGCAATTAAACTTTCCAATTCCTGCTCAATATCTGCCTTTTGTGTTTCTAGATTTGAAATCGTAGATTTATCCTCGTTGATCAGCGTAACGGTATAAACCGCCAAAGCAATAAGCAAAACAGATAGAACCCCGATAAGGATCTTAAATTTGCTACTATTATTTTCGTTTTCAGTACTCATAAATTAATTTATTAAGTTAGGGCGTAAATGTAATTAGGTATTTCTTTAACAAACGTTTACAAAATGGTAAAAATTCTTAAAATATGTTAAATCTTCTATTTCCTAAAGTTTGCGTATGTTGTAAAGAGCAACTTTTTACAGGGGAAGAAGTGATTTGTTCGCAATGTATACATTCTTTACCAATTGCCGCTTTTCATAGAACTGGTAATAATTTGTTGAAAGATAAATTTTACGGAAGGTTTTTGGTAAATGAAGCTACAGCATTAGTTTATTTTCAGAAAAGAGGGGTAACACAGGAATTGTTACACAATTTAAAATATCGTGGGAAAAAGGAAATTAGCAATTTCTTCGGAAAATGGCTGGGTGCAGAACTCGCAGAAAGTGAAGCTTATAAAAATATTGAAATGGTAATACCTGTACCACTACACAAACAAAAGCTGAAAAAACGCGGCTATAATCAAGTAGAAGGTTTTGGGAAAGAAATTGCTTCAGCTTTAAACATTCCATATAGAGATGATATTTTGGTGAAAATATCGAAATCGGGTTCGCAGGTTTTTAAAACACGCGTACTTCGTTTTGAAACCGAAGAAATGTTTTCAATTCAAAATTTAGATGAAATTAAAAACAAACACGTTTTGCTTGTGGACGATATTATTACCACTGGCGCCACACTCGAAAAATGCGCCTTACAATTGCTGAAAGCTGAAAACGTAACCATAAGTATTGCCACAATTGCTATAGCTTAGTAATTAATTGTTATTAGTTCTTTCATATTGCTTAATTTTGAAACTTCATAATTTTACCAATTAACAGACAATCCTTTAACTTGAAACACCGCCTCCTATATATACCCATCGCATTACTTTTTATGCTCTCTTTCGTAGATTGCGCAAAAAAAGGAAACCCTTCTGGTGGGCCGCGCGATACTATAGCACCAATTATTGTGCGAAGTAGCCCCGAAAACTACAATACGAATTTTACAGGTGCCGAAATTGAAATTCAGTTTAATGAATATATCAAGCTAAAAGATTTAACCAAAGAGCTTATTATTTCGCCACCTATGAAATACACTCCGGTTATAACGCCGTTAAGTACTTCAAAAAAACTGAAAATAAGGCTGATGGACACTTTAAAACCGAATACTACTTATTCTTTTAACTTCGGAAAAAGTATTGTGGACAATAATGAAGGCAATGAATTTGAGTATTTTAAATATATTTTTTCTACAGGAAGTTATATTGATAGCTTAAAAGTTTCAGGAAAAGTGAAGGATGCACAACTTATTGCACCCGAAATTCCCACAACGGTTATGCTTTATGAAGCAAATGAAACTTTTAAAGATTCTTTGATATATTCAGAAAAACCAACCTATATAACCGTTACAAAAGACAGTACAGGCACTTTTGAGCTCACAAACTTAAAAGAAGGAAAGTATCTTTTAATTGCACTGAAAGAAAATAACAACGATTACACGTTTCAACCAAAAACAGATAAAATTGGGTTTGTAAACGAAGTAATTTCGGTGCCAACAGATTCCACATATACTTTGACGCTTTTTAAGGAAACGCCTGATTACAAATTTTCGCGACCAAGCCAAATAGGTAAAAACCATATAGTTTTTGGGTATGAAGGGCGTGCAGATAGTTTAGATATTGAATTACTTTCTGAAAGACCAACCGATTTTGTTTCAACAATTTTTAAGGATGAAATAAAAGACACACTTCACTATTGGTTTAAACCAGCTATTGAAACTGATTCACTAATTTTTAAAATCGCCAATGGTTCTAAAATAGACACCGCCACAGTACGAATGCGTGAACTTTATAAAGATTCACTGAAAATTTCAGCAGTAAAAACAGGCACGTTTATTTTGAAAGATACGTTTAAATTGCGTTCAAACATACCATTAGTTTCTTTTGACATTGAAAAATTTCAAGTAATGGCGAAAGATTCGTCGATGGCTGAAACTACTGTTAATTTGAATAAAGAATACAATTTGGCAGCAATAGTTTTTCCAAAACAAGAAGAGCAAAGCTATACAATAACGCTGCTTCCAGGTGCTTTAACAGATTTCTTTGAAAAAACAAACGATACACTTCAGTTTAAGATAAACACACGAGTAGCATCAGATTATGGAACATTGAATCTTACTTTGGTGAATGTAGATCGCTTTCCTATTATAGTACAGATGGTAAATGCAAAATATAAAGTGGTTGCAGAAGAATATGTAACCGAAAATAAAAATGTTTACTTTGATGAGCTTTCACCAGATAAATATTTTCTTCGGATTATTTATGACGACAATCAAAATGGAAGATGGGATACCGGAAGTTTCCTAAACCGAATGGCTCCAGAAAAAATAATTTACTATCCAAAACAGATTGAAGTGCGCGGTAATTGGAGCTTGAATGAGACTTTTACGTTAAAGTAAAACCATCGCGATCGTTCAAAAACTGAAGTTCTTTTCTGTTAATTTCAATATTTTCTTTATCCAAAATAATGGTTTCTGAAAATTCACTTTCAAAAGAGGCGGTGGAGATTTGTTTCCCTAAAACATCATAGACTGCCGAATGCCCAATATATTCGTGGTCGTTTCCATCAAACCCCATTCTATTTACGCCAACGCAATACGCCATATTTTCAATGGCTCTTGCACGGAGCAAAGTGTCCCATGCAAGTATGCGTGTTTTTGGCCAATTGGCAACGTAAAGCAATATATCATAATCTTCCGTATTCCTTGCCTAAACTGGGAAACGAAGGTCATAACAAACCAACGGACAAATTTTCCAACCTTTGTAATTCACAATCAATCGTTCTTTTCCTGCTTTATAAGTTTCATTTTCTTTGGCTAATGTGAAGGTGTGTTTTTTATCATATTTTTTAAAAGTGCCATCTGGAAAAACGAAAAATAAACGATTATAAAAATTATCATTTTCTGAAATAATCACGCTTCCGGTTATGGCTGCATTTGCTTTTTTTGCTTCGTTAATCATCCATTGCAGGGTTTCGCCATCGTGTGGTTCCGCAAGTTTTTTTGCATTCATTGAAAACCCAGTGGCAAACATTTCAGGTAGTATAATTAAATCGGTTTTTCCTTCAATACCTCTTATTTTTTCTGAAAACATGGCTCGATTTTCCTTAGCATTTTCCCAATGCAACTCGCTTTGAATAATTGTTATTTTTAAAGTAGTATTCATTGCTGAGTTCAACCCATAAGTGCAACACACTTATTATTTAGGACTTCAATTGGG
>CAZFUX010000188.1:0-4373 GCA_964522085.1 uncultured Aequorivita sp. | reverse complement strand
TTAGGTAGTGAAATCTTGGATTCCCGAAAACCTAAATGGAGTGAGTATATTAATGGTGAACTTGAATTTCACGGAGTAACAAAACAATTCGCCAAAATTCCTGTTAGCTTGGAATATAGCAAAGACAAAATTATATTATCAGGAAACTTTAGCGCTTTAGCTTCAGATTTTGATATTAAAATTCCAAAATTTGTTCAGAGTAAAGTCACAGATGAAGTTCAAATAAGCTTTAGTTTTGAACTTCTGAAAAAGTAAAGTATCCGTTAAAATTCTGCGTTGTCTGGAGTCCTTGGATAAGGAATTACATCGCGAATGTTACCCATTCCCGTTGTAAACTGTACCAAACGCTCAAAACCAAGGCCAAAACCACTATGTACTGCGGTCCCAAATTTACGTAGGTCTAAGTACCAATAAAGCTCTTCTGCGCTTATATCCATTGCGGCCATTTTCTCTTTAAGCACATCATAACGCTCCTCACGTTGTGAACCACCTACTATTTCGCCAATGCCTGGAAAAAGTACGTCCATGGCACGAACGGTTTTTCCGTCGTCGTTTAAACGCATGTAGAATGCTTTGATGGTTGCTGGATAATCAAAAAGAATTACAGGACATTTAAAATATTTTTCAACTAAAAAACGCTCGTGTTCACTTTGCAAATCTGCACCCCATTCTTCAATTATGTATTTAAATTTTTTCTTCTGATTAGGCTTAGAACGCTTTAAAATATCTATCGCTTCTGTGTAGCTTACTCTTTTGAAATTATTTTCCACAATAAAATTAAGCTTCTCACGAAGTTTCATATCACTACGTTCGTTTTGGGGTTTATTTTTTTCTTCTTCGAGTAATCTATTTTCTAAAAACCCAAGGTCGTCTGCACAGTTTTCTAAAGCGTAATTTACTACGTACTTTATAAAATCTTCTGCCAAATCCATGTTTGCGTCCAAATCATTGAAAGCAACTTCAGGCTCAATCATCCAAAACTCAGCCAAGTGGCGACTGGTGTTAGAGTTTTCTGCTCTAAACGTTGGCCCAAAAGTGTACACTTTTCCAAGCGCCATTGCGTATGTTTCTGCTTCTAGTTGACCGCTAACGGTAAGATTGGTTTCTTTTTCGAAGAAATCTTCTTTGTAATCTACATTGCCATTTTCATCAAGCGGCGGATTTTTAGGGTCTAAAGCCGAAACGCGAAACATTTCGCCGGCACCTTCAGCGTCGCTTCCTGTAATAATAGGCGCGTGAAAATAGTTAAAGCCATTTTTCTGAAAATATTCGTGTACAGCAAAAGCAAGTTTTGAGCGTGTACGCATTACAGCGCCAAAAGTGTTTGTGCGTATTCGTAAATGTGCTTGTTCGCGCAAGGTTTCTAGCGAATGTCTTTTTGGTGAAAGTATGGTAAGCTTTACATCTTCAGGATTTGCTTCGCCTAAAATAGTTAATTTTAAAACCTGTATTTCTACCGATTGGCCTTGGCCTTGGCTTTCTACAAGTGTTCCTTTAACTTCAATGGCAGCACCAATGGTTACTTTTTTAAGAATTTCTTCTTCAAAATTTTCAAAATCTACAACGCATTGAAGTGTGTTAATTGTAGAGCCGTCGTTTAGGGCGATGAATCTATTGCTTCTAAAAGACCGCACCCAACCTTTCACGGTTACTTCGGTGTGGATTTTTTCACTTTTCAACAATTCATCTATAGTTTTGTCTTGCATGGTTATTTTTTAAGAGTAACAAAGATACTTTTAAATCAAATTCAAAAAAAGTAAAAGCACCAAATTACAAAGAGTGGATTTTTAGGCGTTATGGGAGTAAAAGATACTTAAAATTCAGCTATTCAATTTCGTTTTCATCGTTGGTTAGAATCTCTATTGCAGGTTTTTTCATTGTTTCTTTGTTTGCTATGCTTTTTTCAAGTGAAAGTAGTAGCGTAGGAAGCAATAGTAAGTTAGACAGCATTGCAAAAAGAAGTGTTATTGAAACCAAAGCACCCAAAGCTACGGTGCCTCCAAAACTAGAAATTGTGAAGACAGAAAATCCAAAGAAAAGTACAATGGAAGTGTAAAACATGCTTACTGTTGTTTCACGCAATGCTGCAAAAACCGATTTCTTAATCTTCCAGTCATTTGCAATTAACTCTTGTCTGTATTTTGCTAAAAAGTGAATGGTATCATCCACCGAAATTCCGAAGGCTATGCTAAAAACTAAAATTGTAGATGGTTTAATAGGAACACCTACAAAACCCATTACTCCTGCTGTTATTATTAGCGGAAGTAAGTTTGGAATTAAAGAAACAATAATCATTTTAAAACTTCGGAACATCCAAGCCATGAATACTGCAATCAAAAATATGGCTAATGAAAGTGAAAGAATTAGGTTGTTTACTAAATAATGGGTTCCCTTTTGGAAAACCAACGCTTTACCAGTTACTGAAACAGTATAGCGATCAGGTGGGAAAACCTTGGCTATTTCAGTATTTAAATCCTCTTCGATACGTTCAAACCTATCGGGTTCGGTGTCTTTCATAAATGTGGTAATTCTGGCAAACTGTCCAGTACTGTCTACATAACTGTTCAATAAATTAGTGTCAGTATTACTACTTTTGGCGTAACTAAGGATAAAGTTTTTTTCTTGGCTGTTTGGAAGCTGATAGTATTCTGGGTTTCCGTTGTAATACGCTTGTTTAGAATATTTTACCAGCTCTACTACCGAAATGGGTTTTGCGAATTCAGGAATTTCTTTAATATGTTCTTGCAATTCATCAATTCGTTTTAAGGTTGAAAGGCTCATGACTCCTTTTTTCTTCTTCGTGTCTATCATTATTTCTAAGGGCATAATGCCTTCATATTCCTTTTCAAAAAAGCGAATATCATCAAAGAAACCTGTGTTTTTGGGCATATCTTCAATAAGGCTTCCTGAGATTTTAATATTATAAATACCAATAATACTAGTACAAAGAAGTAGCACAGCCATAATGTAAATGGTAATGCGTCGTTCTTTAACCATTCGCTCAATCCAATTAACAAATCCGTTAATCCATGTTTTGTTTAAATGCTTTAAGTGCTTGTCTTTTGGCACTGGCATATAACTGTAAATAATAGGAATAATTAGCAAGCTAAGTAAAAATATTGCAATAATATTTATAGATGCTACGATACCAAATTCACTTAAAAGCTCACTTTTTACCAAAATAAAAGTAGCAAAACCTGAAGCTGTGGTAAGATTGGTCATTAAAGTGGCGTTTCCTACTTTGGCAATTACGCGTTGTAAAGATTTTGCCTGATTTCCGTGTAGCTTTATTTCTTGTTGGTATTTATTGATAAGGAAAATACAGTTCGGAATTCCAATAACGATTATTAAAGGTGGGATAAGTGCCGTTAAAACGGTAATTTCATAATGCATCAATCCTAAAAATCCGAAGGCCCACATAACGCCAATAATAACAGTACACATAGAAATAAATGTGGCACGCCAAGAGCGAAAAAAGAAGAAAAATATAAGTGAAGTAACAAAAAGTGCTCCTCCAATAAAAAGGCCAATTTCATCAATAATACTTTGCGAATTGAGCGTTCGAATGTACGGCATCCCTGATGTGTATACGGTTACACCTGTGTCTTTTTTAAACTTATCAATAAGCGGAATTAGATCATCAACAACAAAATCTCTTCTGGCAGGAGTGTTAATAATATCTTTTTTAAGATAAATTGCCGAACGGATGGATTGTTTGTCTGGGCTATAAATAAGCCCGTCGTAAAAGGGAAGTTTATTAAACAGCTCCTCTTTATAGGCGGCAATGTTCGCGTCTGTAAATATTGAATCTTTTATAAAAGGCACAAGTTCAAAACCTGTGGTATCGGTTTTTTTCTCTAGTTTTTTAAGATTGCCTACGGAAAGCGTGAGTTCTACTTCGTTATATTTAGCAATGTCTTTTGAAAGTTGATTCCAAGCTTTAAACTTTTCGGGTGTAAAAATGGTAGAATCTTTTACGCCCATAACAATCAAGTTTCCTTCTTCGCCAAAATGCGAAAGAAATTGATCGTACTCCAGGTTTATGGGATGATCGTCTGGCAGTAGGTTGGCTTCAGTATACGTGAAGCGCATGTTTTTCCACTGAAGCGCTAGCAGTACGGTAATACATGTAATAACTATTAAAATTAGGGTTCTGTTCCGTAAAATAAAACGGGCTACCCAACTCCAAAATCCAATACTGAAAAGTTTGTTCAAAGCAATTTTTTAAAAACTTGGTAAAGGTACGGATTTGGGATTGATGGCGAATTGTTTTGAAAGAATTTGTAGATTTACTAAAATATCTAATTTTGCATGTCGCTTATATACTCACTACACATAGGAACCCGAAAAATCGGGTTTAATAATTTGAAAAT
>CAZFUX010000187.1:0-4378 GCA_964522085.1 uncultured Aequorivita sp. | reverse complement strand
GCAATGCTTCTTTAATGCGTTCTTGCTCTATTTTACTGAAATTATTATTTGTTAAAATAAGTGTTCTTAATTTCTTTAATGCTGAAATATCTGCGGGCAACCTTTCTAGTTTATTACCAGACAGGATAGCCAACTCTAGATTTTCTAAAGCCGAAAAACTTTCTGGTAATTGCTTCAAATTATTATCATTGAGAATCAAGGTTTTTAAGTGTTTTAGAGCGCCAATGCTTTTAGAAATTTCCTGCAGTCTATTGTGTTCCATGTTTAACTCTTGCAATGTTTGTATATTGGTCCATTGAGTGTCCAATTCATAAAACTGATTGTACCCAACGTGTAGTGTTTTTAAAGAGGGTAAAGCGGCTACCGAAGATGGTAAACAACTTAATTGATTATTATCCAGTTCCAGCACTTGCAACGCTTTGCATTGGTCTATAGCAGCAGGAACTGACACCAAATTATTTCCAGAAAGGTATAGATATTGAAGGTTTTTTAGCGTTCCTATATCTTCTGAAATTTTAGCAATTTTATTGTCAGCTAAATCAAGTTTAATTAGGTTTTTCAATTGTTTAATTTCATTTGGAATATAGGCTAATTTATTATTCTTCAAGTTTAGCACTTCTAATTTTTTTAAGCTAAAAAGAGCCTTATCCCAGTGTTCGAGATGGTTGCCCATTGCGTTTAAAAAAACCAGCGCTGTTAATTGATCCATATTCTCAGGAAGCTGAAATAATTGTTGATCTCGCAAATTTAATTGGGTTACTTCTTTATTTTCATTTAGGGCCATTGTAACATTATAGAACACTTTTTCAGTAATAGGATTCGCATTTTGAGCCCCCCCTTGAAACGTCGCTATTCCGAAGAAAAAAACGAAAAAAATATAATAAAAATTAGTCATCATTATCTACATACTTATATTAAAAAAAGACTGGTGCAATACCTATTGCACCAGTCCTTTACTTATTTATTAAAAATTTAATTTAATTTTGCTTCATGATTTTATAACTACCAGAGTTTTCACGAACAGTAACTTTCACCACTAACATTTGGTTCGCATTTACAAATGGAGCCAAATCTAGGGTTAGCGTTCTTTTGCTACCAGAGGTTGTTGCATCCTTTTGGGTTAATAAATTTTGACCTAACATATTAAATACTTCAACAGTAATTTCACCTTCTTGATTCGCTACGTCTACATTCACAATACCGCTGGTTGGGTTTGGATAAACTGATATAGCATCATTCAATACATCGTCTATCTCTAAGACTTCTTGTATCAGAATGTACTCTTCCTTTGTTACTTCAGTTCCTATTCCACCAACGTTTGCTACTGTAAGGCTTACATTAAAGTTTCCTTCTTCCAAGTAGGCTACTGTTGGAGCGGCGTCTGATGAGGTTGCTGGGATTCCACCTTCAAAAGTCCAGAACCAAGAACTTGGATTGTTAGCACTTAAATCGGTAAAAGTAATTGCTGTTCCTGGAGTAGTCTCTACTTCCGATGCAACAAAATCGACTATTGGAATTTGTGCTCCTAAGTTTTCTTTCAAGGCAAAAACTATGGTTGCGGAAGCATTAAAAGTTACATCGTTAAAAGTTGCATCCTGTTGTGAATCATTTGATCCACTTGGATGTTGCACAGAGAAAAAACCGTATTTAAAATCTGGTGTAAAGGTCAGTCCTGTTGGTTCAGAACCATTAGGCATAGAAGCAAATAGTTCAATATTAGGTACCGCTTGTGTATGGTCTGGGCGTACTACCCATATATAATTATTTCCACCATCTTGCAAAACCCAAAGGTTTCCTTTATCGTCAAATGTTAGGTTGTCATTACCGCCACCCCATGCTTCGTTATATACACCTGATTCTGTCGTAATATCATATGACGTTCCGCCTACAAATGTCTGAAAGTTCGTTATTATTGAGCCATTGTCTGTAAAACTATACACGCGACTTTTTCCTTTAGATGTAAAATAAATCTCGCCTGTTAGTGGATTAATTTCACAGTCTTCTACCCCATTAAAGTCTGTTCCACCCAAAGCAGCTGCTGCGGCAGTTACATTGTTACGTTCTGCAGGTGTGTTGTTAGGTACTTGCACCCAAGTTGCCGTTGGAGAAGCAGGGTCGTTTCCTACTAATGGTATATCCAATTTTAACACATATAAAAATCCGTTGGAAAGATCTCCTGGTATATTTGCAACAAATTTATAGACACAGTCTGTACCTCCATCTTCGCCGTAATACGCAGTTCTCATATCCTCAGAAACTACTACATTTTCGTGTTTCATTCTCCCCATAGCCCATAGCTTTTCTTGTCCATTTCCATAATCCACCACTTTTGCTGTTGCTGGATCAATTTCTACTAGCCAACCTACATCTTGGTATCCGTCTGCATTGTTATCGCCACCGTTTGTAGACTCTTCTGCAGTGATAATAGTTCCCCAAGGAGTTATTCCTCCAGAGCAGTTACGGGTAGTAGTTACTAACGCACTATTAAAGAAATCTACTGGTTGTGTTTGTGTCACTTCCCATAATAAAGTATCTTCATTAAGATTTACATCGGCAATTGTAACCCCTCCAGGCGTAGTTTCGTGGTTGATAGAAACATACCCCAATGAACTAGATCCTTGGATAGGGATATACCCAGTAAAGTCATTATTTCCACCTACAGTACCTGTTCCGGTTGAGTATGGATCTCCTTGTTTTACGATTAATTGAAAACGGTGCTCGTCTGCGATAATCATTTTAGGAGTCTGTCCTGTTGGCTCAATTGAAGTAAAACACCCAATCGTTTCTGGTTCACAAGGGGCTGTAGTGGACTCATTATTCAAAAACATATCAAATTTTAAATCTGAACTCTGCCCATCACGATTGTGCAACTCTACCGCTATTTTATTTACACCTTCCACAAAGAAAGACTTTGCTACAGTGTGGGTGAAAAAAGCATTCTCATCTGTACCACTTACTGTAGTTTCAGCATTGGTTAAATAATCGGTTGGAGGCGCCGGCATATTATCTCTAAAAACCTCTACACCATTGACATACACAATAGCTCCGTCATCACGTTTTAAACCAAAAATTACATTGTCTGTCAAATCTGCCAGCGTAATGTTCACTTCTTTTATAAAATATGAAGTGATGTATTTATTGTTAGCGTCTGGTCCAAAAGAAATCTCAGTCGTAACTGGATCACCGTAACCTAAGGGTGCAAAACCAGCAGACCAAGTACTAATGTCGTATCCTGCCTGTGTCCAAGTTTCATTATCTAAGCTCACTCCAGTGTCTAGATAAGACCAAACAAGACCTGCTTCCATTGGATACTCTGCTGGGCTTGGTGCTGAAGGAACAAAAGCTGTAGCCATATCGAAACCAAGATCTGAACTGCTTCCAGAACGTTGGTGCAATTCCACGGCGATTACATTGTTTCCATTTTGCAATAAATTTGCAACGGTAAAGTTGAAGAAAGTATCTTCATCACTACCACCAACGGTACTTTCTGCATAAGTGTTGTAGCTAATTGTACCCGTTGGCATATTGTCGCGGATAATTTCGACACCATTAATGTATACAACCGCTCCATCGTCTCTTAGTAATTTAAAAATAAGATCGCCATAAATAGACGCATCTACTACATCAAACTCATATCTAAAATAATAAGTAGGATATTTGTTATTAGCATCTGAACCAAAAGACAGGGTAGTTACTTCGTCTCCATCTCCATATCCTAATTTTCCAGCCCCTGTTGCCCAAGTACTGTCATCATAAGCGACTTCTCTCCAAGCGGTGCCAAGATCCATTCCTGTATCATTGTAACTCCATATACTTCCAGCATGAAATGGAAAATCTCCAGGTGCATTAACATTGGTTTCGCAGGTACCTGTTACGTTTCCTGTGTTTGCCAAACCCATAAAGCTTAAAAACATAAGCAATACTGTTAAGGGTAAATTTGTTTTCATAATCAATAGTTTTTTTAGGTGATTAATTTCTTCTTTAAGAATTACTCAAAACTACTAAGACGGTTTTTCTTTGTGGAGAATTCAACTTTATGCTTAAGTCATAGTACTGTTATGAATGGTCTGTTTGTTTTACCTAAACATTAAATGATCACCCGAAAAATACCGCTAATATGAAGACAACTTTACTTGAATGTTAGTCTATATTTTAGTCCTTTGGGAGTGACACATTTAGAACTATTGTTTCAAAGAAGAACAACTTATAATCTTTGCTTCGCTAATTTGCACAGAGGAGTACCTGTAGCATTGGTAAAAAACACCGTTTTAGTACTCCATCAAGGGAGAAAAACTTGTTTTTCTGTAAGAAAGTGTTGGAATAAAAATTATATGCTTATCCGTAAGGTTCCCCAAGATAATTCCATCTATGTGATACA
>CAZFUX010000186.1:0-4400 GCA_964522085.1 uncultured Aequorivita sp. | reverse complement strand
TTAAATTTATATGCTTATAATTATATATTCCCCTGTAAATTCATATTTAAAGATGAAAAAATTCATTTTTATAGGGTGTGTTGTTTTTTTAATTGGGCTATCTTCATTTGCCCAAGAAGCCGTTATTTATGGACGAATACTAGATACCAACTCTAGTGAACCTATTAATGAGGCTGCAATTAGCATCCAAAATACAGTTTTTAGCACTTCTACAAATAGCGAAGGAATGTTTTTCTTTTATCAAGAAAACCTTCCTCAAGGCGATCAGGTTTTGAAAATTTCTAAAGCAGGTTATATTAACTTGCAAATTCCGGTAACAATTCAAAATAACTCACCCGTTAAATTAGACAATGTACTTTTGAATATTGACCTACAGGAAGTTGAAGCGCAAATTGGCGTTATTAGCCTTTCTGACGATCAACTAGATGAAGATGATGGAACTTCTTACAACGTTTCAGGATTACTTCAAGCTTCTAAAGATGTTTTTTTAAATGCAGCCGCCTACGATTTTAGCGCAACATTTTTTCGCCCAAGAGGATACGATTCCGAAGATGGAAAAGTACTTATAAACGGTCTGGAAATGAACAAGCTTTACAACGGAAGACCACAATGGTCTAACTGGGGCGGGCTTAACGATGCACAACGTAACCAGATGTTCTCTATGGGTATGGCCGCAAACGAATATACGTTTGGGCATCTTGCAGGAACCACCAATATTATTATGCGCGCTTCCCAATATCGCAAGGGTGGGCGTATTAGTTACGCATCTAGTAATCGTAGTTATCGCGGTCGTGTAGTTGGGACTTATAATAGTGGGTTGCTCCCAGATGGTTGGGCATATTCATTTTTGGTGGCTAGACGGTATGGCAAAGAAGGCTATAACAATGCAACACTGTATGATGCCAACTCTTTTTTTGCTTCCGTGGAAAAGAAATTGAGCACTAATCATAGCCTAAACCTTACGACTTTTTATACCCCAAATCGTAGAGGGAAATCTTCTGCAAACACCCAAGAGGTTTATGACCTTAAAGGAACAAAGTACAATAGTTACTGGGGAAATCAAGATGGCGAAATGCGCAACTCGCGTATCAAAGAAGTTGAAGAGCCATTAGTTATGCTAAACCATTTTTGGAATATTTCTGAAAAAACGCAACTTAACACAAACATAGGTTACCAATTCGGAAAAACCGGAAATAGCCGTTTAGGATATGACAATGCTCCAAATCCAGACCCAAGTTATTACCAAAAATTACCAAGTTATTTTTTAACCGAAGCAGCTGGTCCTAATAATTCCGGAGCATATCAAGCTTATTCTAAGTTTGTAAACGACGGACAGATAAACTGGCAGGATATTTATGAAACCAATATTTTTTACGGTGGAACTTCACGTTATTATTTATATGAAGATAGAAATGATGACAAACAAATTTCTGCAAATACAATCTTAACATTCCAGCTAACAGACCATATTGCGTTGAATGCATCCTTCAACTACCGAAATTTAAAATCTAATAATTTCGCTAGTATGATTGATTTGTTGGGAGGCAATGGTTATTTGGATATAGACTCTTTCAATACCAGTGATGCAGCACAAAACGATTTAAACAATCCAAACCGCATAATTGGTGAAGATGATGAGTTTAAATACAATTTTGAAATTGATGCTACAGATTACAACGGTTTTATGCAGGCACAGTTTTCATATGCTGCAGTAGATTTTTACATTGCAGCTAAAGTAGGGAAAACCTCATACCAACGAAATGGTTTGTATAGAAACGGATCGTTTGCAGATGGTAATGAATCCTTCGGAAAAAGTGAAAAATTAGCTTTTACAACCTACGGTGCAAAAGCTGGAGCAACGTACAGAATTTCTGGGCGGCACGCTTTTGAAGTGAATACCTCCTATTTTACAGATGCTCCGACGGTTCGTAACTCTTTTTCAAACTCACGCCAAACCAATGCTACGGTACTTGGCTTAACTGAAGAGAAAAATATAAACGTTGACGGAAGCTATATTTTTCGTTCACCAATTATTAAAGCGCGTTTAACGGGTTATTATACCTTAATGCAAGATGGTTCTGAGATTTCGTTTTACTATGCCGATGGTATTTCTGTTCCAAGTATATCTGCAACCACCGCTTTTGTTCAAGAAGTGCTTACAGATGTTAATAAGAAGAATATGGGTTTAGAGTTTGGTATAGAAGCCCAAGTTACAACAACCATAAAATTGAAAGCTGCTGCTGCTTATGGTCAAAATACTTACGACAATAACCCAAATCTATATTTAGCATCAGATGATTTTACAGATGTGGAAGGTAGAATTGTAGATTACGGAAAATCTTCTTTAAAAAATTACAGAGTAGCAGGTGGCCCGCAACAGGCATTTCAGCTAGGCTTCGAATATCGCGATCCAGCATTTTGGTTCTTTGGGTTTTCCGTAAATTATTTCAACAATGCGTATGTAGATATTTCGCCATTAACGCGGACTAAAAATTTCTATCTAGATAATGACGGAATTCCTTTCAACGATTACGATCCTGCAAAAGCAAGAGATTTGCTGAAACAAGAAAAATTTGATGACTATATGTTAGTGAATGTAATTGGCGGAAAATCATGGAGAATCAAAAATTATTTTGTTGGCTTTTTTGCGGTGGTAAGTAATGTTTTGGATAAAGAATACAAAACAGGTGGTTTTGAACAAGGAAGAAATGCAAACTATAGAACACTTTCTGAAGATACCGCAAATGAAACACCTGTATTTGGTGCAAAATATTGGTATGGCTATGGAGCAGCTTATTACCTAAACTTATATGTTCGATTTTGAAAAAACACATTAAATCTATACAGATGAAAAATCTAAGAAGAATGGAAATTATACTAATCCTCGTAGTTTTGGGATTGGTTACTAATTCGTGTGTTCACGATGACGATTTTAGTGTACCAGAAATAGATGCAACAGAACCAGATGTTAACGTAAATACAACCATAAAAGCTGTTAAAGGTATTTTTAGAGGTTTTGAGCCCAAGCTTATTGCTACCGGCGATGGTTCAAATAACGAAATGTATTTAGAAGGTTATGTAGGCTCTAATGATGAAGCGGGTAATTTTTATAAAAGTTTGGTAATTCAGGATACACCTGAAAATCCAACCGCAGGAGTCACAATTTCTACAAATGCAACCGATCTCTACACTAAATATGAACCTGGTAGAAAAATTTATTTTCGTGTAGATGGACTTTTTATAGGGCTTTACGCAGGCTTACCAACAATCGGTCTTCAAGGAACTGATGAAATTGAACGTATGCAGATTGACGATTTTGAAGCACGTATTTTCCGTTCGTTGGATATTTTTGAAATCGTTCCACAAATAGTAACACTCCCTCAAGTTTTGGATAGCGGTGTGGATTATCCGTATCAAAATCCATATTTAAATATATTGGTTCAGTTTCAGGATGTGCAATTTCCAGAAATTCTTGCTGGCGAATCTTACGGTAATTTAAACAATACCTATAGCGTAAACAGGCCTTTGGAAGATTGCGATGGAACTACAATATATTTAAGAGTAAGTGGTTTTTCAGATTTTAAGAATCTTTTACTTCCAGAAGGTAACGGAATTGTAACTGCCATTGTAAGTATTTTCAATTCAAGTTACCAAGTATTTATTCGTGATACTGATGACGTCCAAATGGAAGGTTTGCGTTGCGATGGTGGCGGCGGAACAGGCACAATACTTTTCTCAGAAGATTTTGAAGGGCAACCCGCAGGCTCAGGAATAGTCGTAAACATTGTAGATTGGACCAACGTTAATGTAAATGGAGGCGCAAGGCTTTGGGAAGTGAGGGAATCTAGTAGCAATAAATATGCACAGACATCGGCATTCAATTCTGGCGAAAGCCCTTTTGAAGTTTGGTTAGTAACGCCTGAAATTGCATTACCAGACGGATCTTCTCCAATACTAACTTTTGAAACTAAGGATGCTTATAATAATGGTACAGGGTTAACAGCAAAAATATCAACCAACTTTACAGGAGATGTAAGTGCTGCAACTTGGACAGATTTGTCTGCAGTAATTGCAACGGGCAATACAAGCAATTATGGCAGTGATTTTACACCTTCAGGAGAAGTAGATCTTTCAGCCTATGCTGGACAAACGGTCTATATAGCCTATCAATATTTAGGTGCTTCAACAGGAATAAATACTAGATACCAAATAGATACTATCGTAATTATTCAATAAGTTTAAGAAATCGCTATAAATTTTCATTAGTGTCCGATTAAAATATTGAAAAATTCTGTTGGGGTCAAATATAACAGGCGTTTTAAGCATTTTTATAAAGTAACAACTTGCTATACTCACTACAGATAGGAACCCGAAAAATCGGGTTTAATAATTTGAAAATT
>CAZFUX010000185.1:0-4401 GCA_964522085.1 uncultured Aequorivita sp. | reverse complement strand
AATTTAGGTAGTGAAATCTTGGATTCCCGAAAACCTAAATGGAGTGAGTATAAAACAAACCCTTCCAGTGTTTTTAACGCTGGAAGGGTTTGTTTTATTTTAAACCTGAATAACCCCCAAATTAAAAGGCTTTTCAATAGGTGCGTGGTTTGCGGCTTCAATACCCATAGAAATCCATTTTCGGGTGTCCAACGGATCTATCACTGCATCAGTCCAAATTCTAGAAGCTGCGTAATACGGTGAAATTTGTCTGTCATAGCGGGCTTTAATTTTATCGTAAAGTTCTTTTTCTTCTTTTTCAGAAATTTCCTTACCTTGTTTTTTAAGCGAAGCAGTTTCAATTTGAAGCAAAACCTTTGCAGCGCTATTTCCACTCATCACGGCGAGTTCAGCACTTGGCCATGCTACAATCAATCTTGGATCATATGCTTTTCCACACATTGCGTAGTTACCTGCGCCATAACTATTACCTATTATAATTGTGAATTTTGGTACAACACTATTACTTACTGCATTTACCATTTTGGCTCCGTCTTTTATAATGCCGCCGTGCTCACTTTTGCTACCAACCATAAAACCGGTAACATCCTGTAAAAATACTAGTGGAATTTTCTTTTGGTTGCAATTTGCTATAAAACGAGTGGCTTTGTCCGCACTATCACTATAAATTACGCCGCCAAATTGCATTTCGCTGGGCTTTGTTTTTGCCTTGGTAGTTTTTACTAATTTACGTTGGTTGGCAACGATTCCTACAGCCCACCCGTCAATACGAGCATAGCCAGTTAGAATTGTTTGTCCATAGCCTTGTTTGTATTCTTCAAAATCGCTATCATCTACAAGTCGTTTTATAATCTCGTGCATATCATATTGCTCGGCGCGCGACTTTGGAAGAATTCCGTAAATATCTTCCTGGTTCTCCTTCGGTTTTATAGCTTTTTCACGATTATAACCAGCTTTATCAAAATCGCCAATTTTGGAAACTATGTTTTTTATTTTATCAAGTGCGTCTTTATCATCTTTTGCTTTATAATCGGTCACACCGCTTACTTCACAATGTGTTGTTGCACCGCCGAGTGTTTCATTATCTATTGTTTCGCCTATTGCAGCTTTTACCAAATAGCTTCCAGCAAGAAAAATGCTGCCGGTTTTGTCCACAATCAATGCTTCATCACTCATAATAGGAAGATATGCGCCACCAGCCACACAACTCCCCATAACGGCAGCAATCTGTGTGATGCCCATACTACTCATAACGGCGTTGTTGCGGAAAATTCTTCCGAAGTGTTCCTTATCAGGGAAAATTTCATCCTGCATTGGTAGAAAAACACCAGCGCTGTCTACCAAATAAATAATAGGCAAACGGTTTTCAATAGAAATTTCCTGCGCCCGTAGATTCTTTTTTGCAGTAATAGGAAACCAAGCACCAGCTTTAACTGTAGCGTCATTTGCAACTATGATGCATTGTTTTCCTTTTACATAACCAATCTTCACAACCACACCGCCACTAGGTGCGCCACCTTGTTCTTCGTACATGCCGTCGCCAGCAAAAGCGGCGATTTCAATACTCGGTTTTTTATCGTCCAGCAAATATGTAATACGCTCACGAGCTGTAAGTTTACCTTGCAAATGTTGTTTGTCTATTCGTTTTTGACCACCGCCAAGTTTAACTTTTGCTAGATTATTTCTTAATTCTGAAACTAACAGTTTGTTGTGATCCTCGTTTTTGTTGAAATCTAAATCCATTGAAAAAATATGTTTGTGCTAAAGTACAAAATGCAGGAATGTTTAGGGTTTAAATATTTAAAGTTTATGGTTAAAAATAGGTTTTGAATCTTGAGCTTTGATTAAAACTACTTTTTACCCATAGCTTAAGTCTCACTACAATTTCAAACTATGACATTTTGTTAACGAAAATCTGTTTTATATTGTCGATATTTGTTTTTACGCATAAATTTGCGGCTTGAAAAAAGAAAAATCAACCAAATAGAAATTGATTATGGGAATGAATAAAAACACTGTATTGGCGTGGGCCACTTTTATAATGCTTTTAATGGGCTGTATTTTAATTGCATTAGGAGCTTTCCGTTATGATGACGTTGCAGGATGGGGCTTTGCAGCCGTAGGTATTGGCTTCTTTGCCATTGCTTGGGTCTTTAATGCGCTGAAGGGGAGAGTGTAGCCCCCTAGCCCTCAAAGGAGAACTGTCACGATTAACAATTAACTAAATAACCATTAACTTTTTTTTAAAAATGAGCGACGATAAAAAAGTAATTTTCTCAATGTCTGGGCTAACCAAAGCCTACCAAAACGCCCAGACTCCAGTACTTAAAAATATATATTTAAGCTTCTTCTATGGTGCCAAAATTGGTATTCTAGGTCTTAACGGAAGTGGTAAATCCACCTTGTTACGTATTATTGCAGGTGAAGAAAAAAACTACCAAGGCGATGTGGTTTTCGCACCTGGTTATACAGTAGGGTATCTGGAACAAGAACCAAAACTTGACGAAACCAAAACCGTACTAGAAATAGTAAAAGAAGGCGTTCAAGAAGTAGTAGATGTCCTTGATAAATACAACAAAATAAACGATATGTTCGGCTTGCCAGAGGTTTATGAAAACCCAGCTAAAATGGACGAACTGATGGACAAGCAAGCAAAACTTCAAGATAAAATTGATGCTACCAATGCTTGGGAGTTAGATACCAAACTAGAAATTGCAATGGATGCCTTGCGTACACCAGATCCAGACAAGCTTATAGGCGTACTTTCTGGAGGTGAAAGACGTAGAGTTGCATTGTGTAGATTATTATTAAAAGAACCAGATATATTATTGCTCGATGAACCTACAAACCATTTGGATGCAGAAAGCGTACATTGGTTAGAGCATCATCTTGCAGAATACAAAGGAACTGTAATTGCGGTAACACACGATAGATATTTTCTTGACAACGTTGCAGGTTGGATTCTTGAATTGGACAGAGGAGAAGGTATTCCTTGGAAAGGAAACTATTCCTCTTGGCTAGATCAAAAATCGAAACGTTTGGCGCAGGAATCGAAACAAGCCGGCAAACGCCAAAAAACATTAGAACGTGAGCTTGAATGGGTTCGCCAAGGTGCTAAAGGTCGTCAAACAAAGCAAAAAGCACGTTTACAGAATTACGACAAATTATTAAGTCAAGATCAAAAACAACTAGACGAAAAGCTAGAAATATACATCCCTAACGGGCCACGTTTGGGAACCAATGTTATTGAGGCGAAAGGCGTTTCAAAAGCTTTTGGTGATAAATTACTTTATGAAGATCTAAATTTCAACTTACCACAAGCAGGAATTGTTGGTATTATTGGTCCAAACGGAGCTGGTAAAACCACCATTTTCAAAATGATTATGGGCGAAGAAACGCCAGACAAAGGTACTTTTGAAATGGGTGAAACTGCGCAAATTGCCTACGTAGATCAAGCACATTCAAACATAAATCCAGATAAAACTATTTGGGAAAATTTCAGCGATAGCCAGGAACTTGTTATGATGGGCGGTCGTCAAGTAAATTCTCGAGCATATTTAAGCCGTTTTAATTTCAGTGGAAGTGAGCAAAATAAAAAAGTTTCTATGCTTTCCGGTGGAGAACGAAATAGACTTCACCTTGCGATGACTTTAAAAGAAGAAGGAAATGTACTTTTATTAGATGAGCCAACAAACGATTTAGATGTAAATACCCTTCGTGCTTTAGAAGAAGGTCTTGAAAACTTTGCGGGCTGTGCCGTTGTTATTAGTCACGACCGTTGGTTTTTAGATAGAGTTTGTACACACATTCTTGCTTTTGAAGGCAATAGTGAAATCTATTATTTTGAAGGCGGTTTCAGTGAATATGAAGAAAACAAAAAGAAACGATTAGGTGGCGATTTAACACCAAAGCGAATTAAATACAAGAAATTGATACGCTAAGTTATGTGGAAAAACATAATCATACTAGGATTGCTTATAACGATTACTTCTTGCGGAAGTAAAAAATCTGCGGTTGGAAATGAAGCGAATAAATCTGCTAAGGAAATCGCAAATACTGTTGAAGGGGTCGATGTAACATATAAAAGCCTCGGCAACGATATGGGTTCAATATATCTTCAGCTTTTTAAGAACAATACCTTCAAGTTTAAAATGAAAGTGTTTCCGTCTGAAGATGATGAAGATTCAAAAACTACGACTATTGATACTAAAGGAACTTATACAAACGATGGTGATTGGAAAGTTTTAAACTTCAACAAACCTAAATTTTCCCTTGCTGCTATTTTTGATAAACAGTTTGGAGATGCGTCTTTTTTTAAAGTAATTGATGAAGAAACTGTAAAAATATACTGTTCGTTAAGATACATGGTTTACATAAGTTAAAGATTGTTGTTTACACTAA
>CAZFUX010000184.1:0-4413 GCA_964522085.1 uncultured Aequorivita sp. | reverse complement strand
GGGTACGACAAACTTGAAATCCGGAGCTTCACTTCGCGTAGCCCTACCGTTAGGGTGCATTAGGTTTTACCTATTTTCCAAGTGGCTTGTGTTGGTGTTCCGTTAGGACTAAAATATAAATATAAAGGCATCCATTTACCAAAGCATCTTAAAGGCAACCTAAAACACATCCAAGTATTTTTAAGTTTTATATTTACAGCCCAATGCATAGCGTTTTCGCCATATATTGTAACTTTTCCAATAGTTAAGTGTCCAGACATAAAGTTTTCCCACCAATTAAGTCCTTCATATTTTGGTTTTTCACCGAATAAAATATATTTTCTCATAATCAAATAACGCACCCCTAACAATTTGTATAATTCATAGCCTAGTTAAGGTCTATTTTTTAAAGGCTATTACTGTATTTTTAATTTATTTTGTATCTGCTAAATTCATTGCTTATTGTCGGCTACTAACCATACAATAAACGTTCGGACGGCATTTGCACTACCGTGCCAATACCGTCCGAACGTCCGCGCAGCTACGCTGTCTGCCCTTCGGCGGAAAAACGCCGCAGAACAGTCAGCTATACGCCATTTTACTACGTGAAATAGTTTCACTATTTTTCACTCCGCAAAACAGCGCATAGCTGCGCGGACGTTACCACACATTAGAAAAAACGAATGAGCATTTCAAGTATAACATCAAGTATTGACAGAACCGAAAGAGATATTGCTACATTGGAAAAGCAGAAATCTAATGAAACGGATAAAGAAATAAGACTTTTAAAATATATAGATAATTTAACTACATAAGCTAATAAAGCAACTTCTACTTCATCATTAAATAGTAAAATGAACCAAATTAGGTCTAAGCAGACCGAAATGAATAGAGTGGAAAAGAAAAAAGCTGATTTATCGAAAAAGATTGCTGATAAAAATAAGCAGTTAAGGAAATATCATATTGATTTAACTAAAGAGCAAGAACGAGAAAGAAAAAATCGTGAAAGAGAACAGCTAAGTTTCCAAAGAACTTTAAACTCTGAATTGGAGAAACAAAAAAGACTTACTAAAGAAACGCTTAGAGAACAAAGCCGTTTTTCTGAAATGCCTGCTACAATAGAACAAGAAAATATAAATATTGAATATGATGTTTTCATTTCACACTCTTCTGAAGATAAAGAAGATTTTGTTCGTCCTTTAACTTTAGAATTACAGGAATTAGGTGTAAAAGTATGGTATGACGAATTTGAACTAAAATTAGGCGACAGTCTGAGAAGGTCTATTGATAAAGGATTAATAAATTCAAAATATGGAATTGTAATTTTATCTACATCATTCTTCAAAAGAAATTGGACTCAATATGAACTTGATGGATTTGTAAATAGAGAAATGAATGGAATGAAAGTAATTCTTCCGATTTGGCATAAAGTATCTAAAGATGAAGTCCAAAAATTTAGTCCTTCTTTGGCAGACAAAGTTGCTTTAAATAGTTCAGTTTATAGTATCAAAGAAATAGCGAAGGAGATAAGCAACTTCTTGAAATAAAACGTGTGGTAACAACGTGTATAAAACATAGCTTTTAAGTGCTAAACTCAAGGGTTTGTGCTTATTTACTAAGTTCCGCCAAATTTTTAATTTGGCTTTTGAATTAAAAAGATAAAATCAAAATATAAAAATTCGGCTCTGTGTTTATCCGAAAAATTAGCGTCTTTTTACACGCTACGTTTCATACACAACCCGTTGGCAACAATTAAAAAAAAACTAATGTACAAAGAAAAAACAGACAGAGAATTAATTGAACTTTTAGAAACGCACAAAAAACTGACATTTCAAGCTCAACTGAATTTACAACAAGAATTCAACCAAAGAAATCTTTCCAAAAACATCAATGATTTAGAAAACACCATTGAAAATAAAAAATCTGGAATTGAAAATTTGGAGTACTTAAAAGACATTGGATTTGAAGTTGAAAAAAACGGAAATTCATTAAAGGTTACTCGAACTCTGAAAGCAACAGTTATGGATATTATTGCAAGTATTTTGGGAATATTGCTTTGCATAATCGGGCTTTTTGGAATAATTGGACTAATTGGTTCATTCTTTAGCGAAAACGAATTCAGTTTATTTGGTTTGGTAGTTGAATTAGGAATGGTTGGGCTCGGAATTTTAGGAGTGAAATTCTTAAACGGGATTAAACGATTAATTGACTATTCCGGATTTGAATTACTAAACACCAATGGAACTATTATTTTGAAAAAAAGGTTTGATATGAAACTTGTCGAAATACAGAAAAATTCATCTCTATTAGAATTGGAAAAACAAGCTGACCGATTAATTTTTAGATTAGAAAAAGATGAAATTTTTAATGGAAATGCTAAAAACATTGTTCAGAATATGACATTAAACGAATTGAACCGAAAATTAAAAGTTGCCAACACCGTATAAAATTAATGCTTAAGGTCAGTTTTTTACCGAAGTTTTGGCATATTTATAAAGTCCGCAAAATTTTTCAAATTTTGCATTCAGCGGAAAAATAAGATAAAATTTAAAAAATCCTGCTAAGTGCTAAACTCGAAAATTATTGTATTTTAACCAGCACTAATCTTATACCAAACGTTCGGACGGCATTTGCACTACCGTGCCAATACCGTCCGAACGTCCGCGCAGCTACGCTGTCTGCCCTTCGGCGGAAAAACGCCGCAGAACAGTCAGCTATACGCCATTTTACTACGTGAAATAGTTTCACTATTTTTCACTCCGCAAAACAGCGCATAGCTGCGCGGACGTTGTGTGCCATATAAAAAAACTAATGAGAATTCAATAAATTAATAAAATAGAATAATATGAAAACAATTTTTATAGCTTTTGCAATAGAAGACGAAAGACAAAGAGATTTTTTAAAAGGACAATCTCTAAATACAAATTCACCTTTTGAATATATTGATATGTCAGTAAAACAGGCTTACAGTTCTGACTGGAAAGCTAAAGTTAAAACTAGAATTAAAAGGTCTGATGGAGTTATTGTTTTAGTAAGTAAAAATTCATTGAATTCCTCAGGTCAGAAATGGGAAATTCAATGTGCAAGAGAAGAAGGTAAAAAAGTTTTAGGAATTTACGCATACACAGATGATAGAACTAATATTGTAGGAGTAAACACTAAAGTATGGACTTGGGACAATATTAAGAATTTCATTAATACTTTATAAACTATGAAAATTGCCTTAATTGTTGGTGTTAATCATTACCCAAGTGGTGGTGACCTTTATGGTTGTGTTAATGATGCATATAATGTCAAAAATGTATTGGAAAGAAACTCTGACGGTTCTGTAAATTTTGATTGTAAATTATTAACGGCTTCCAATTCTAGGGAAAGTATAGAACGTGGAGAGTTAAAAGATGAAGTTGAAAAATTATTTTCAACAAAAGCTGAAATTGCACTATTTTACTTTGCTGGACACGGACATATTGAAACTACTGGCGGTTATCTATTAGCCTCGGATGCAAAAAGAGGAGATGATGGTTTATCATTAAACGAAGTTTTGGTTTTAGCAAACCAATCTCCTGCTACCAACAAAATAATTATTTTAGATAGTTGTCATTCAGGCATTGCAGGAAATCTTCCTTCAATAAAAGACAACTCATTGTTAGTCGAAGGAATTACAATTTTGACAGCCTCAACGGAAGACCAGTATGCTAGTGAAGAAGACGGAAGTGGAGTTTTCACAAGCCTGTTAGTAGATGCTTTAAGAGGAAGTGCGTCAAACATTTTGGGAGACATTACTCCAGGTAGTGTTTATGCACATATAGACCAATCACTTGGTGCTTGGGAACAAAGACCTGTATTTAAAACCAATGTTAGAAACTTTGTGTCTTTACGAAAAGTAGCTTCTTCAATTCCATTAGAAGATTTACGAAGAGTGAATGAATTCTTTCCAACTTCTGGGTATGAATATCCATTAAACCCAACTTACGAACCTGAATTAAAAGGTCGAGACGAAGGAATGCCGAAACCTATTTTAGAAAACACAAGAGTATTTGCCATATTACAAAAATACAATAGACTGAATTTATTGGTTCCTGTAAATGCTCCACATATGTGGAATGCTGCAATGAAAAGTAAGAGTTGTAAATTAACTGCATTAGGAGAACACTATAGAAAATTAGCGGAGAAGAATAGGATATGAAATACGGCACACAACACCGTATAAAATTAATGCTTAAGGTCAGTGTTTAACCGAAGTTTTGGCATATTTATAAAGTCCGCAAAATTTTTAAAATTTTGCATTCAGCCGAAAAATGAGATAAAATTTAAAAAATTCTGCTAAGTGCTAAACCCGAAAATTATTGTATTTTAACCAGCACTAATCTTATACAAAACGTTGGCAACAATATCACAAAAACTGTAACAATCGAGCAAAAATTCAATCTATAG
>CAZFUX010000183.1:0-4499 GCA_964522085.1 uncultured Aequorivita sp. | reverse complement strand
AACCAGTAAAATGGTTAGATTTTATGTACCCCAAATTTATTTAGGACAGGATTGGCTATAAATACTAAATCTGTATAACCTTACACACATTATGTGCTATATTTAGCACTCTTGGCTTGATGAAATAAAAAAAACCACTCTATGGCGAAGAACGGTTTTTCAATCTTTGTTTGAAGTATAAATCAAACACATTCAACTAAAAACTAACCTAAAACTTAAAACTCAATCCGCTGTAAACCCCAAGATAATAAGGTTTAAAGTTTACAGAAGAATCGGTATAAGGGTTGAGCTGGTATTTAAACATAGGCTCAATATTAAACGTAAATTTTTTGGACAGTTTATAGTCCAATCCAAGCCCCACGTTAGTTGAAAAACTTACTGAGGAGAGATTATTGGCCTCACCCAAAATGGTATTAAAATCATCTGCTTCTACTGAAATTTCATTGCTGCCTAAAAACATAGTGCTTAAACCACCTATTACGTTTACCCCAAATTTACTGTTTATAACAGCGTATTTAAGCTCTAAAGGCACTTCATAATAATTAATATTTTGAATAAGCCGCGCATCACCTTGGGTAGATTTTGGAGATATTACTCCAAAATCACTGGAAGGACTTGCGTTTGCAAAAGAACCTTGATCGGCTGCAGTAACTACAATTGAGTTACTACCATAATCTATTGAACGTAGCGCAACGGCAACTGGGCCAGTACCTACTTCTATACCAGAAGTACTGTAGCTTAAATCTACATTGTTTACACCAGTACGAACGCTTAAACGATTGCCCAATGCATAACTTACTTGTACGCCATAACTCATATTTACGTCTCCTTTTTGCGAGTTGTCCGCAAAAGTTGGATCTATGGATGAGCCATTTCCAAGACTGCTATAATATACTGGTGCAACGTTTGGAGCTACATTCCAGCGGTGTCCTGGTTTTTCTTTTTCCAATTTTTCAACAGTAGCAACTTCATCTTTCTCTGCAATGGCATCAAAAATTGATTTTTTGTTTTTGGAATCTTTTTCGAGTGCTTCTTCAGCTTTTGCGATATCCTCCTTTTTGTCTGCTGAAATAGTTTCAGAATCTTTCTTTACAGATTTGTTTTCAGCAATGATTCCGTCTTTATTTTGTTTGAAAATATCTTTCTCTTTATTAATGATACTTTCCTTTGAATCTTCGTTCTTTTTATCAGAATTCAATTTATCTGAATTGCCATTTGAAGTGGCTATTGCTTGCTTTATAGTATTTTCAGAAACATTCTTTTCAACTAAATTTTTGTTTGAATTTTCTTTTGAAGAAGTATTCTTGTTTTCAGAATTATTGGAAGCAATTATAGTATTGGAAGCTTTTTCCGAAGAATTTTTAAATCCTTTATTTGAAGATTTTGCTTCACTGTTATTTTTAGTAATAGTATCTTCCGAAGCATCAGTATTTTGATTCGAATTATTTTGAAGCGTCTTGTCTTCCGAAGCTACTTGTATATCATTCATCTCTTTTTCAACTTCAGATTCAGAATTGTTTTTTTTAAGTTGCTTTTCAGTTTGATCTATATTTTCATTTGTAATT
The DNA here is from genome assembly GCA_964522085.1 of uncultured Aequorivita sp. Taxonomy (GTDB): domain Bacteria; phylum Bacteroidota; class Bacteroidia; order Flavobacteriales; family Flavobacteriaceae; genus Aequorivita. Next base: position 2,934 of record CAZFUX010000183.1, on the reverse strand, counting down.
TCAGTATTTACAAGAGTATCTGTAGAATTGAAAACCGAATTTCCAACTGTTAAAAAAAGAGCAAGCAACGCAGCAGCACCGCTAAGTTTTATCCACAACGGAATAACTTTCCGTTCTTTTTTCTCCTCTTTAAGCGTAGCTTGGATGTTTTCCCAAACACGCGGCGAAGGAGTGGCTTCAAGATTCTTGAAACCTTCTTTAAAAATGTTGTCTATGTTTTTCTTTTCTTTCATTCTATTTGCCTTTCGGCTCCGTGTAAACGGAAATTTTTTGTTAAACCCCTACCCATTCGCAGGGGTTTTATTCAATCTAAACAATTCAAAAATAATGCCTTAAGTGTTATTATTTTTAGCATTATACTCTTCAACTTTAATTTTTAAAATCCCTCTGGCTCGGGCTAGGTTAGATTTAGACGTGCCGTCGCTGATTCCTAACATTTCGGCAATTTCTTTGTGTTGATAGCCGTCCATAACATACATACTGAAAACCAATCTGTACCTATCTGGCAATTCCTGCACTATTTTCAGCAAAAAATCCAGCGGTATTTCGTCGCTTTCAATTTCTACTTCTGCCTCATCTTCAATTTGACCTTCATCAACAATTTGAAAGGTACGCTGTTTACGGTATTTTTGAAGTACGGTGTTTACGGTTACCCGTTTTATCCATCCTTCAAAAGAACCTTTGCCTTTATACTGCTCTATTTTTTTAAAAATGGTTATAAATGCATCTTGCAAATTATCTTCGGCCTCGGTATAATTAGGCGAATAGCGAAGGCAAATGGTAAAAAGGATTCTGTTGTACTGTTTGTACAATTCGCCCTGCGCCGTTGCATCTTGCTTTTTGCATTGTTTTATGAGTTCGTCTAAAGTCAAATTGAGGTGCCGTGAATTATTATTCCGTTGTAAATACCTCTTTTATTTAGAGGGCAACCGTAAATATTCCAAGGTTCCTACGCTTTGTAGATACCGCAGTATCAAAAGGGTTGCGTGGTTTGCCGAAAAATTATTGGTTTATTGTGGCTATAGCGTCTTTTATTTTCTTTTCTAGCTCGTCCATTAGCTCTGGATTGTCTAGCAGTAGTTTTTTTACAGCATCGCGGCCTTGCCCAAGTTTGGTCTCGTCGTAGCTAAACCAAGAACCTGCTTTTTTGATGATTTCATAATCTACACCGAGGTCAATTATTTCACCTACTTTAGAGATTCCTTCGCCGTACATAATATCGAATTCCACTTGTTTGAAAGGTGGCGCCACTTTGTTTTTTACCACTTTTACGCGGGTTTTGTTACCCATTGCGTTGCTGTCGCTATCCTTAATTTGTGTAGAACGACGAATGTCTAATCGTACCGAAGCGTAAAATTTTAATGCATTTCCACCTGTTGTAGTTTCTGGGTTTCCGAACATTACGCCTATTTTTTCACGTAATTGGTTAATGAAAATTACTGTACATTTTGTTTTGCTGATAGAACCTGTAAGTTTTCGAAGTGCTTGGCTCATCAATCGTGCGTGAAGCCCCATTTTGCTATCGCCCATTTCGCCTTCTATTTCGCTTTTTGGGGTTAATGCTGCAACGGAATCAATAACTAAGATGTCTATGGCGCCACTTCTAATTAAGTTATCGGCAATTTCTAAGGCTTGTTCGCCATTGTCTGGTTGTGAGATGATGAGGTTTTCTACATCTACTCCCAATTTTTCAGCATAACCACGATCGAAAGCATGTTCTGCATCAATAAATGCAGCGATACCACCTTTTTTCTGTGCTTCTGCCATTGCGTGAAGCGTTAAAGTTGTTTTACCCGAAGATTCTGGGCCATATATTTCTATTACTCTACCGCGTGGATAACCACCTACGCCTAAAGCAACGTCTAAACCAAGTGAACCTGTTGGGATTACTTCTACATCTTCTACGGCGCGATCGCCCATTTTCATTACGGTTCCTTTTCCGTAGGTTTTGTCAAGTTTATCTAGTGTTAGCTTTAATGCTTTTAGTTTTGCGTCTTTTTCGGTGCTCATTTTCAGTATATTTTATGATGTAATTTTAAGTAGCTAAGATACTATTTCTTTGTGCGCAGGACAAAAGTAAAATATGAAGCAAAGGGTTTTTTGTTAACAAAAAAGACGGTTTGAGCCAAGACGGTTGGAAGTAGGACTGTTCGCTGGAAGGAAAACTTTGACAAAGTTGCATTAAATTGAAACAGCCACTTAATTTGCGGCTGTTTGGTACTTTTTAATTGTTGTTTGTTTTATTCCTTTATAAATTTTTAGTGCTTAATAGTTTGCCTTCTATGTTAAAGATTTTGATTTTAAGGTTTCCTTTTGTATTTTTTGAAGTTATAAATAATTTGGTTTTTGTGGGATTAGGATAGACATCGAATTTTATTTTCTGAAAATCTTCAAGAAATAAAATGTGATCGCCGTAAATTGCCTGATTACCATTGCTTGATAGTACTGTCAAGGTTTTATTATCGTTTGAATCTGTGGTTATTGTGTAATTATATAGATTGCCTAATGTACTATCATAAAAATTAAAATAAACAACTTCAAAATCTTCATTAACTTAATATTGGCAATCGATAAAAGTAGTTTCTAACGGTTGCGGAAATGTAAAAGCATTATTTTCGTATTCTATAAAACCTGTCAATTCATTGCAAACAGAAGTAAAAAATCCATCTAGTGTAAATACTGCGGGAACGTAATTTAATTCATCATTTGAAGGCGGAAAATTATCATCTCCGTCAATAATTACATTTTGAAGATACTATACTCACTCCATTTAGGTTTTCGGGAATCCAAGATTTCACTACCTAAGTTAACCGATTAATAATCAATTATTAGCATTATTTTTCTTGGTGTTGTCAATACTATTTTGTATATTTATAGTACTGATATTCAGATTAATGACTATAAAATTATCCATAAGAGAGAGAGAGATGAAAT
>CAZFUX010000182.1:0-4551 GCA_964522085.1 uncultured Aequorivita sp. | reverse complement strand
GCTATTTGTCCAAATTCACTAATTGAACCTAGAAGCATTAAAGTAAGTACAATATTAAATGTAGTTGTTCCTCCATTTTCTTTTCTTCCGAGAATGAACCAAAATAGTAATGCTAATAATATTGAAATTAAGATAGTTCCAAAAAGAGAACCAATACTTAAACCAAAAGCATAAGCATCGAAACCGTAAATTCTGATATTCATAATGGTTACTATTACAGCAACTATTGAAGCATAAATTATGTTTGATTTTGATAGTTTAAAAGGGTGTTTCTTAGTTATTAGAATTTTCCTCAAATGTTTAACAACAGGTTAAATAGAAGTCTTAAAAGAATAATTTAAAACAGATTTCAAATTTTCAGAATCCACCTGTTTAAAAACTTCATCAAATTCAGCTTCTGCAAAAGTTGGCGGTTCTAAACCAAGCTCTTTTGTCTTTTGAATATAGTAGTCAGACTTTTTTGGATGGTTTTGATTTACAGCATTAAACGTTGTTCCGAAGGCATCTTGCTTTACAATTTCAATTAAAATATTGATGCAATCTTCTCGATGTATCAAATTTACGGGTGCGTTGCCATCTGATAAATCTTTTCGTCCTGCCAAGTATTTTGCTGGATTTCTACTGCCGCCAATTAGGCCTCCAAAACGTACAATTGTAGTTTTAAATTTTTCGGAATTTATAAATAATTCTTCCACTTGGCGCAGCTGTTTTCCCGCGATTGTTTGAGGTTTTGGTTCGTCTTTTTCAGTTACATTTCCTTGACAATCATCATAAACTGAAGTGCTACTAACCAAAATAATTTTTTTCACTGAAGCTAGTTTTATAGCTTCCAAAAAATGCGTCATTTTTAAAACGTAATCTGCACCTGTGTTTTTCCGTAATCCTGGCGGGATCATAATCATTAAACAATCTATATCTTTTAAAAGAGCTTCTGCTTCACCACTAATTCCGCTTTCAGATAATTCTAAAGGATACGCTTCAAAATCATTTTTTTGAAGCATTGAAGCTTTTTCTATAGTTGTAACAGAACCTTTTACTTTATACCCTAAAATGTTTAAGCGATATGCTAAAGGTTGCCCGAGCCATCCAAGGCCTGCAATGGCGATTTTTTTATTCATTTGTATTAAAATTTAGTTCAGGACCTGAGATAGGTACAATTATATCTATAACTTTCATCTTCAAAGAATTCACCGAAAAAGTTCGTTTTACCGCAACAGCATCTGTAATTACAAATGGTTTCGGCATTGTATAAGTTGAACGTTTTGCAATATTAAATTTTGCATCGCTCATTAAATCAAAAGAATATTCTATCACTTTAAAGGTAACCGGAGTTCCTTTTTCAACGGAAAATTTCACTTTTAAGGAATCATTCCTAGAAACGTAATAATTAATAAGCGCACTGTTTTTAGTACCTCTGTAATCTTTATCTCCTGAAACAGATGCTTTTTGTCCGTTGAATTCTAAGGATTTAAACGAAGTATTTTCAACACTATACAAATCTATTTTGTTCACTTTTCGTTTTGGAACGATTGTGAATTTTATATTCCGAAGATTTGCTACTAAAGTATCTTCATCTAAAATAACTTCAAAATCTGATATGTTTTTTTCAGGAGCTTCTGCAGCGAAAGTGAAATTTCTTCCATACTTATTATAGGAAGCATCGCCCATAATTTTTGTTGCATTTTCGGGGTTTTCACCTAAATATTGTTTCGTCCATTCATCTATTTCTTTATCGTACGTTAGCCAATAGGTTTTATCGGTATCCGCATCTTTATAGTAAACGAGGCTATTCGGTTTTCTTCTTTCATCAGAAAAATCGCTTTTAGAATGTGCTGTTATAAAAAAGAAAATAGCAAGTAGGAAACTTAAAACTGAAAGTATTCCTTTCCACTTATAATAACCGAAAACGGGCCAAAGCAATGCGAAAAGTAAAACGGTAAATGCGCAACTTATAACAAGCATTTTTAAACCAAGACCAACAGGAAAAAACTGAATTAAAGGTGCGAAAATAAATATAGCAGGAACAGCCAAAAGTGCCATTGCTAAAAGATTAGGGCGTTCTTGACGAAGCATTACAAAAAACGATACTAATCCAAAAAATACAGGGATAATAAAGAATGCTGCACCTTTCAAAATTATAAAAATGGCTACGTTTATAAGTAACCAAAAAAGCAACGGAGCTATATAAAATGAAGGCTCAAAGAATTTTTTGGAGAATTTTTTATAAATAGCAAATGTAATTGCCAGTGATAGAAACACGAAAAACGCAATGTACCAATGGCCATTATAGGTAAACCCTTGTTGAATTTCAGCATATTGTGGATAGAGTGCCAAAATTAATTTCCACCCAAAAAAGCCAGCAACTCCACAAATTACAAGCGAAAGTAAAAAAGGCACAAAGCCCAAAGCAATTGTTTTTCCGTTTAGTTTTCTTCGGTAAAGTCCATGAAAAATTAAAAAAACAAACAGCAAACTTGCCAAAATAAGCATTGGTAAAATCCAAGAAAATGGATAACTAACCATTTTTACCAAAGGAAAGTTGAAGTAAACATCATCAGTTTCAGACTTCATACTTGAAAGATCTGCATCGGCAAAATAATGAATAAGTGGTAGCAGATAACTACCTTGATGTGCCAAGCTGCTCCAATCAAGATGATACATAGTATCATTGGCTGTATGGTAGTTATAATGACTATCAATAAAAGCGAAGAAAAAGCTGTCAATATCGCCATCTTCTCTAAAAATTGTAGAGTCGGTATCATTAGGCAACATCTTGTAAACACTGTACATTAACGACGAAGCCACAGGAAAATCAGGGTTTGCTTTAATGAATTCTTTTACCAGTTTTGAATTTCCCTGATTGGTTTCCAAAATCATATTACTTGGGCCGCTACTTCCTCGTGCTTCAAAATTTAGCACCAAGCCTACGTTTTTTGCCCACGGATGTTCATTTACAAAAAGTTTTGCGCCGTCAAGCCCAATTTCTTCGGCGTCAGAAAATAAAATTATAATATCGTTTTTAGGCTGTGGTCTAGAAGCTAAATAAGCACGTACACTTTCTAAGATTGTAACCAAGCCGCTTCCGGCATCGGCTGCGCCAAAGGAAGGTACAAGTGCACTGTCGTAATGTGAAAGTAGTAAAAGTGCTTTTCCATCTTCGGTACCTTTTATTCTGACTACAATGTTTATGGGTTTATTAAGTGTTTTAGATTCAGGATTTAAGCTGAAACCTTCTTGAATGTGAGCCTCCAAGCCTAATTTTTCCAATTCAGAAATTAAAAATTCACGAACTTTTTCGTGGCCTTCAGACCCTAAATAATGAGGTTCTTTTGAAATTTCGTTAAGTGGGATTACTGCTCTATCCACAGAAAATTGGGTTGCAGAAGTATTTTCATCTTCGATATAATGGGGTATTAAGCAGTAAAAACTATAAAAAACGAGCGCAATTATAAAAAGTAGCGAGATGATGGCGCCAAATTTTTTCATGGTTGGGAAGTTTAGGTTGTTAAAAATACAATTTTTAATGTAAGAATTTTTTCTTCCTAACAAATTGATTGCTACGATATAATAAAAATGCCTATATTAGAAGTTCGCAAAAAATTGAAAATATGGGTATTAAAAGTTTTATAGGCAAAAGGGCAAAAAACCAAAAAGGTTCTTCGGAAAAAATAAAAGTGTCAGATTATATGACGCGTAATCTAATTACATTTAAGCCAGATCAATCTATTTTGGAAGTTATGGAAATACTTTTAAAAAAGAGAATTTCTGGTGGCCCAGTTGTAAATGATAAAAACGAGCTTGTTGGAATTATTTCTGAAGGAGATTGTCTAAAAGAACTAAGCGACGCCCGTTACCACAACCACCCGATGGAAGATGTAAAAGTAGAACAACACATGATTAAAAACGTAGATACCATTGACGGCGAAATGAATGTGCTGGATGCTGCTAATAAGTTTTTGGAATCAAAACACCGACGCTTTCCTATTATTGAAAATGGAAAGTTAGCTGGGCAAATTAGCCAAAGCGATGTGCTTCGTGCTGCAATGGAATTGAAGGGGCAAACTTGGTAATTATTCGTTTTCCTTAAAAATTATTTCTATTCTTTTATCAGGAATCAGCCACATCAGAGCTACTAATACATATAGCGAGCCCGCTATCCATGGGCTATAAAAAGAGGAGATGATTGCCACAATATAAATGATTGGCGATGCTTTTCCTTTTAAATCTTTTCCAAGAGCTTTTGCCAAAGCTGAATCTTTCCCCTGTATTTTTAAAATATTTTTCTGCAAGATGAAGTAGGCTATTGCCGCCATTAAAAGTATAAATCCGTATAATGCTACCGGCAGGTTCTCAAAATGGTTTTCACCCATCCAGCCTGTGGCAAAAGGAATTAAAGATAACCAAAACAACAAATGCAGGTTTGCCCAAAGAATACCGCCACTCACTTTCTTCACAGTATGCATCATATGGTGGTGGTTGTTCCAATAAATACCAATGTATACTCACTCCATTTAGGTTTTCGGGAATCCAAGATTTCACCACCTAAATTAA
>CAZFUX010000181.1:0-4579 GCA_964522085.1 uncultured Aequorivita sp. | reverse complement strand
AATCATCAAACTATATGCTTAATAAAGCTATCAAATTTCTAATAGAAAACAAACTTGTTGCCGTTTTAATGCTTCTTCTTTTTATAGGATGGGGAATTTCAACCGCACCTTTTAATTTGAATATTTCAGGTATTCCTAGAAATCCTGTAGCTGTAGATGCCATTCCAGATATTGGTGAAAATCAGCAAATTGTATTTACAAAATGGGATGGTCGCTCACCTCAAGATATTGAGGATCAGATTACCTATCCATTAACAACTTCTCTACTTGGTATTCCAGGAGTAAAAACCATTCGTAGTTCTTCTGCATTTGGGTTTTCATCTATTTATATTATTTTAGAAGAGGACATTGAGTTTTATTGGAGTAGAAGTCGTATTCTCGAAAAACTAAACTCTTTACCTAGTGGTTTGTTACCCGAAGGTGTACAGCCAAGTTTAGGACCAGATGCCACAGGTTTAGGGCAAATATTTTGGTATACACTTGAAGGTCGAGATGAAGAAGGAAACGTAACAGGTGGTTGGGACTTACACGAATTACGTTCCATACAAGATTATTACGTAAAATACGCCTTATCATCCGCAAGTGGCGTTTCTGAAGTAGCGAGTATTGGTGGTTATGTGCAAGAATACCAAGTCGATATTAATCCAGAATTAATGCGCCAATACAATATTCCACTGCAACAAGTAGTAGATGCTGTACGAAAATCAAACAAAGATATTGGTGCAAAAACCATAGAAATTAACCAAGCAGAATACTTAGTTCGTGGTTTAGGTTATATAAAATCTGTAGAAGATTTAGAAAATGCGGTTGTTTCATCTGAAAATTTCACGCCAATTTTAATAAAAGATATTGCAAAAGTCGCTTTAGGACCTGCACAACGAAGAGGGTTACTAGATAAAGAAGGTGCCGAAGTTGTTGGAGGTGTTGTTGTAGCTCGCTATGGTGCAAATCCCATGGAGGTTATTACCAACGTTAAAAGCCAAATTAATGAAATTAGTGCAGGTTTACCGAGTAAAGTTTTAAAGGATGGCAGGACTTCTCAGCTTACTATTGTGCCATTTTATGATCGTACAGAACTCATTGAAGAAACACTTGAAACACTAAACGAAGCCTTAACATTAGAAATTTTAATTACCATTTTAGTCATCCTTATGATGGTGTTTAATCTTCGCGTATCAGCATTAATATCTAGTTTATTACCCGTAGCAGTGCTCATGGTTTTTATTGGCATGAAACTTTTTGGTGTTGATGCCAATATTGTGGCACTTTCTGGTATTGCTATTGCTATTGGTACGATGGTAGATGTTGGTGTAATATTAACCGAAAATATAATAAGGCATATTAGCGAGAGTAAACGCGATAAAGTTAAACGCTCAATAAATAGCATTGTTTATACTGCAACCGAAGAAGTATCGGGAGCCATTTTAACAGCTGTAGCCACAACTATTGTAAGTTTCGTGCCTGTTTTTACTATGATTGGTTCTGAAGGAAAACTCTTTAGACCCTTGGCGGCAACAAAGACAATGGCTTTAACAGCATCTGTTATTGTCGCCTTATTTTTAATTCCACCGTTTGCAGCTTGGTTATTTGGTTGGAAAGCTCCAAAAAAGAAATTTGGTTTTTTACTAAATATTGCATTGGCATTTTTAGGAATTTTCGCAGTAATTAGTGGTTATTATATTGGATTAATTTTGGTTGGGTTTGCTATCTCAAATGTTTTAAAAGACAGAGGAATTCTTTCAGATAAAAATTCAAATATCGTTAATGTCTTGCTATCAGCAATTACAATTGTAATAATTTTAGCTGTGTATTGGAGACCTTTAGGTGTCGATTATTCCATTGTTTCTAACCTTATATTTGTAAGTATTATTTGCTTCGGATTGCTAGGAGTATTTACTTTATTTCAAAAATATTATGTGCGCATTTTAACTTGGGCATTAAACAACAAACTCTTGTTTTTAAGTATACCTACACTTATCGTCTATCTAGGATTTAATATTTGGAGCAATACAGGAAAAGAATTTATGCCATCATTAAATGAAGGGTCGTTTTTATTGATGCCAACATCGATGCCACATTCTGGACTAGAGGAAAACAAACGTGTATTACAGCAATTAGATATGGCAGTTGCCACAATTACAGAAATACAAACTGTTGTAGGGAAATCTGGTAGAGCCGAAAGCGCACTCGATCCTGCACCATTATCTATGTACGAAAATGTAATTATCTACAAACCCGAATATAAACTAGACAAACATAGAAAACGTATAAAATTTAAAGTTAATGACGACGGCTTGTTCGAAACTAAATCTGGTAAGTTCATTTCCTCAGGAACAAAAATTGAAAACAACCGATTAATTTTAGATGAAGATGGTGATTATTACAGAAACTGGCGTAAACACATAAAATCTACTGACGATATTTGGAAGGAAATTGTACGAGTTACCAAACTTCCAGGAGTAACCTCTGCGCCAAAATTACAACCTATTGAAACCCGATTGGTAATGCTGCAAACAGGTATGCGTGCACCAATGGGAATTAAAGTGAAAGGGCAAAATTTAGCTGAAATTGAAGCCTTTGGTATTGAATTAGAAAAGGTATTAAAAGAAGTAGAAGGTGTTAAAAAAGAAGCTGTTTTTGCCGATAGAATTGTAGGCAAACCATATTTATTAATAGATATTGATAGAGAAAAAATAGCGCGCTATGGTTTAGCAATACAAGATGTACAATCTATTTTAGAAGTTGCAATTGGCGGGAAAATGCTCACGCAAACTGTTGAAGGGCGTGAACGCTATGGAGTTCGGGTACGTTATCCTCGTGAGTTACGTACAAGCCCAACTGATATAGGTAACATTTATGTACCGACTAAAAAAGGAGATCCAATTCCGTTAAAAGAATTGGTAAGTATTCGTTACGAACAAGGACCACAAGTTATTAAAAGTGAAGATACCTTTTTAATTGGTTATGTATTATTTGATAAGTTAGATGGCTTTGCTGAAGTGAATGTTGTTGAAGCTGCTCAAAATGCTATTCAAGAAGAAATTGATAGTGGAGAATTAATTGTTCCTAAAGGTATTAATTACAAATTTACAGGAACTTACGAAAATCAAATTAGAGCAGAAAAGACACTTGGTGTTGTGGTACCAATAGCTTTGGCTATTATATTTTTAATCCTGTATTTTCAATTTAAATCAGTTTCTACTTCATTATTAGTATTTACAGGAATTTTAGTGGCTTTTTCAGGTGGCTTTGTAATGATAGGTTTGTATAGCACAGATTGGTTTATGAATTTTAATGTATTCGGAATTGATTTTAGAGAATTATTTCAGATAAAGACGATTAATTTAAGTGTCGCAGTTTGGGTAGGTTTTATTGCCCTTTTTGGTATTGCAACAGATGATGGTGTGGTTATGGCAACGTATTTAACCCAAATATTCGATAGAGATAAACCAACATCTAAACAAGAAATTAGAGCATCTGTAATAGAAGCAGGCGAAAAACGTATTCGTCCTTGTTTAATGACTACTGCAACAACCATTTTAGCATTATTGCCAATATTAACAAGTACAGGAAGAGGTAGCGATATTATGATACCAATGGCAATCCCAAGTTTTGGAGGAATGTTGGTTGCATTGATTACACTATTTGTAGTACCAGTTCTGTTTAGTTGGATGAAAGAGATTTCTATTAAAAAAGATATAAAAGAATAAAGAAAATAGACTTAAAAATAAGAAAATGAAAATGCATAAAATAAATATCTATATAAAAGGAGTCTTTGTTCTTTGTTCTTTGTTCTTTTCTCTTGCATTGCAAAGTCAAGAATTAGAAAGCTACATTGAAGAAGCATTAACCAATAGTCCCGAAATTCAAAAGTTTGAATTGCAATATAAAATTGTTACCGAAAAAATAAATGAAGTCAATACATTACCAAACACAGAAATTGGAGTCGGCTATTTTGTTAGTGAACCAGAAACACGAACAGGTGCACAACGCTTTAAAGTATCAGCAAAGCAGATGTTGCCTTGGTTTGGAACCATTACTGCACGTGAAAATTATGTGAGTTCCTTGGCGGATACCAAATACGAAGATATTGTTATTGCCAAGCGAAAATTGATTGCTTCGGTATCACAATCGTATTATAATATGTACGCTATTAAAGGTAAACAACGCGTTTTAATAGAAAATATTAAACTGCTAGAAACATATGAAACCTTAGCATTAACATCTGTTGAAGTTGGAAAAGCCTCAGCTGTAGATGTGCTTCGATTACAAATACGCCAAAATGAATTGGAGCAATTACATCAGGTTTTAGCACAAAATTATTTAGCCGAGCAAACAGCCTTTAACAAACTTTTAAATAGAGATAAGGCTATTGTGGTTAATACAATAGAAGAATTGCGTATTCCTTTGGTAAGTAACTTGCTAGATTCAGGAAATTTAGCATTAAACCCAGAGCTCACTAAATACGATAAACTCTATCGATCTATTGAACAATCCGAATTACTAAACCAAAAAGAAAGTGCCCCAAATATTGGATTTGGATTAGATTATATAGCAGTTTCTGAACGACCAAATATGA
>CAZFUX010000180.1:1607-4589 GCA_964522085.1 uncultured Aequorivita sp. | reverse complement strand
CTAGAAAAACGAAACAAATCTAGAAAGACTATTGCAACGGTCTTATAATATGAATTCAACATTGAGTTTAAAAAAAATGGATTGTTATCTTTTAAAACCAAGATTGCATATTTTAAACAAACAAACTGTAAAAATACGAAGATCTTCTTTTATTGAACGATTGTCGTAATATTCCAAATTCAAACTTATTTTATCTGGAAAAATAACTTCATCATTATACTTTATAGGGTTTTCTTGTTGTACCAAAAGCGCTTCTTCATTATAATATTTTAGTGCTGCCATACTGCAAAGACCTGGTTTTAACTCTAATAATTTTCTGTTTTCTCCTTGTAAATGGTCGTAATAACCTGCAATATCTGGTCGTGGACCTACAAAGCTCATTTGGCCTATTAGAATGTTTATTAATTGAGGTAGTTCATCTAGTTTATAGTTCCGTAGAAATCTTCCATAACTAGAAATATAGCCAGAACGAGGATGCATTGTTCTTATTTTATATATTTTGAATGGTTTACCGTATTGGCCAATGCGGGTTTGCTTAAAAATTCCTTTGCAATTAGTATCGATAGAGGCTATAAAAGTTATAATTAAAATAAACCAACCTAAAAGCAGTAGACCAGTGATTGAAAGGGTTAGGTCTAGTAATCTTTTTAAGTACATCCTTTTACTTGCTATATTTAATTACTTTAGCAGGAATACCTACAACAACTGCAAAGTCTGGTACATCTTTGGTTACAACAGCTCCAGCACCAATAGTTGCCCATTTTCCAATGGTAATACCTTGTAATACACATGCGCCAATACCAATGTGTGAACCTTCCCTTATACAAACTTCCCCTGCTAAACTGGCATTTGGAGATATATGTACAAAATTGTCTAAAACACAATCGTGTTCAATCACTGCAGCACTATTTATTATACAATGAGCTCCTATTTTTACAGCTGCATTAATAACTGTATTAGCCACAACAACAGTTCCTTGGCCTATTGATGATCTATTAGAAACATAAGCTGTTTTATGCACAAGCGTTCCAAAAGCAACCTTTAATTTAGCACTTAAAGTCTTCCTTATTTTATTATTGCCTATTGAAATAATCCATTTTTCGTTTTCAAAATCAATTTCAGAATTGAATTTTTTAACTGGTATTCCGAATATATCTTTAGTTTTTGGGTCGTCATCAACTATTACTGAAATTGAATTATTTACAGATTCAGCAATATCAATAACAGATTTACAATGTCCGCTTGCTCCAAATAATACCATATCAATTTCCTTTAAAAACTTCAGCAGTTACTTGTCCTTCTTGTGCTATTCCCTCTTTTTTGAATACTTTTTTTATAGTCATAATTATAATTTTTAGGTCCAGTAAAAATGATTGATTTTTAACGTACCAAACATCATATTCAAATTTCTTTTCCCAAGATAGTGTATTTCGACCATTTACTTGCGCCCATCCAGTTATTCCAGGTTTTACTGAATGTCTTTTTTTTTGAAAATCATTATATAGTGGTAAGTATTCAGGCAGCAAGGGTCGTGGCCCAATTAAACTCATATCTCCTTTTAATAAATTTATAAGTTGTGGTATTTCATCTAAAGACGTTTTTCTAACAAAACTACCAATTCTTGTTAATCGTTCAGCATCGGACAACAGATTTCCATTAACGCCCCTCCTATCATTCATACTCTTAAACTTTATAATTTTGAATATTTTTCCGTTCTTGCCAGGGCGTTTTTGCACAAAGAAAGGTTTTCCATCATTAGCAATCGCCAACGCAAGGGTCACTATTATAAAAATTGGAGCTATAAACAATAGACCAAAAAGAGCGACTAGGAAATCAAAAAATGGTTTTAAGATATTTCTATACATTACCCACAGTATTTTGATATTCCTTTAATATAGCCTCCCAAACAACATTTTGCTCATACCTATCCAAAATCATTTTTCTGCTATTCTGTTTCATTTTATTGAAGGTATTCGTTTCAGAAAGCATAAATTTCATACTTTCTAAAATGGCTTCAGTATCTTTAACAGGGATAATAATTCCGTTTTCTTCTTGCTGAACAATTTCATTACAACCGTTAATATTGGTAACAATACTTGGAAGCCCCATTGCGCCAGCCTGCATCACAACATTTGGAAAACCTTCGCGATAGCTTGGAAACACCAAGCAATCTGCAATTGCAAAATAAGGTCTTACGTCTTGCTGATAACCAACAGTTACAATGTTTGAGTTACTATTAATAGTTTCAAGAGTTTCAGGTTTTAATGGGTCTAATGCTGTTTCTAAAGGTCCCACCAAAAGTAATTTAGTTTTCTTTTTTCCTTCTGAAAGTGATTTAAACGCACTAATCAATTCATTAATTCCCTTATCTGCCACTAGCCTCCCCACAAAAATAAAAACAAAATCTTGGGGCGTTATTGATAAAGCCGACATTAATTCTTCTTTGTTTTTTTGTAAAAAAAGGCTGGAATCAAAATATTGGGTATTTATGCCATTGGAACTTCCATTTGCCAAAACTTTGCATTTAGTTGTTTTAGTGTAATTATTCTTTATAATAAAGTCGTTTAAACCAATTGAGTTTGGGTAAACTTGTGTAGCGCAAGCATAGGTCATTTTTTCAACCAAACCTAAAACCTTTCTTTTAATTCCCGTTGCTTCCATTAAGGGCAACCCAGCTACTGTGTGAAGCCTGTTTGGAACACCTGCAAGCCAAGCTGCCAACATGCCAACAATTCCAGCTTTTGGTGTGTGGGTGTGTACAATTTCTGGTTTTTCTTTTTTAAGGAAGCGGTACAATTTATAAACAGCGGCAATATCTTTTAAAGGTGTTATTTTGCGCGTCATTTCTATATATAATGTCTCAAACCCCTGCTCTTTTCCCAACGCTTCTAGTTTTTCTTTTTCGGCAGAAATAGCAGTAACCTCATAATAGTTTTGCATATACGTTAACTGCCCACCCAGAAGTTTTTCTAAGGAAATAGG
>CAZFUX010000180.1:0-1507 GCA_964522085.1 uncultured Aequorivita sp. | reverse complement strand
TTACCACAAGTACAAATTTTATCAGGATCATCAAGAATAATAGAATCGCCAATATCATATCTAATTAATGGTGTGCCTTCTGTTGTAAAAGATGTTACTACTAATTTGCCTGATTTTGCAGGTTTATTTTCTTCATCTAAAACTTCAAAAACACCACTTTGTAATTCAATGTGTAAGTTCTCTTTTTCACACTCAATTATAAAAGGTGCGCCTTCCGAAGATGCATATTGGTCGTAAATCTTTGTTTTAAAAAAGGTTTCGATATCTAAACGCATTTCTTTCGTTACCGTTTCGGCAGTAGGGAAAACAGCTTTAATTGTATTTGCTGGAAATTGTATGTTATTAGCCAACCCAAACCTAGCAATATCTAGCATAGTAGAAGGAAAACCTATCAAATATTCTGGTTTAAATTGAATTAAATTTTTAATATAGTGCGGTAAATATTCATTTTTAATGTGAAATGTAGAGTAATAACGCACTTTATTTAAGTAGTCTTCTTTCCAAAAACGATTCTTTTTAATATCGCTAGATGTCAACAAATCTTTGCCCGAAAACCAGGCTGTTCTTTTTCCTAATTTATAACCAAATCGTGACCGAAAATCGTCTAGCATTGCAAAACGTTCTTGGGTATTTATATTTCGAAAACGAACTTCGAGTGATTTTCCTGTTGTTCCTCCAGTTTTTGAAACTTCAAGATTTTCATCTGTTTTTATTACAATGGAATCAATATATGACCTGAGAATTTCCTTATTGAGAATAGGCAAGTTTGAAATATTACTAATATCTTCAGGATTAGCAATATCCTTAAAGCGATCACTATAAAATTTTGAATGCGTTATAGCGTGATTTATAAATCCTGAATAACGCTTTTTTTGAAGTTCTAATAATTCTTCACGACTTAAATTTCTGTTGGATTTAAAGAGTTTCAAAAACTCGTTGTATTTTCCACCGTAACGCTTCTTATAGGCTCTGCTATTGAAAACTGTTACCATTATATTTTGGAAAAAATTAGGCGCGAGTTTATAAAGTTTTTCTTTCATAAAATTTAGTTGCTATTTAATCTCGCGCTCTAATATATTTTTCATTATTTCATGATGACTCTCACAACGCACCAAATTAAGCATTAGCTTTGAGTGCTTAGACTTTAATAATGAAATAGGAAGAAACCCTTTCATAAATAGAGCTCGCAAATAAAGATTTTTTACATATAAACTAGCAAGGTAAAAGTTCTCTTGGGTTTTTAAATATTCATTCCACGATTCTGAAAATTTTAAATCGTCTGCAATAATTTTATTCAATTCAGCAATTTTATTTAAAACTCGCTCCTTATCTTTTCCTTCCATTAATCGCAATGTAGAGTCTTCTATTCTACCTTGAAAGTGTGGTATAATTTGGTCTATTTTAAATTCGTCCTCCAAACTTAAAATTACACTTATACCTTCCGTCCATTGCCCTTTTTGATATTTCTTTTTATAATCGAAAACAAAATTTCCTAAACTATAAACTA
>CAZFUX010000179.1:0-4641 GCA_964522085.1 uncultured Aequorivita sp. | reverse complement strand
TAATTTTCAAATTATTAAACCCGATTTTTAGGGTTCCTATGTGTAGTGAGTATACCTAACATATTTTATATTTATAGCCCCAAAAGGTCTAAAAATTTCAGTCCAAAAACAAAAGCGCCATCGCTGCCGCCATTGTAAAAGGAGCGAACATAATCTACCCGTAACAATCTAAACTTCCCAAAACCAAGGTTATCTATACCTACGGAAATTTCGGAATATGGTTTTCTTTCTTCGATACTTAAATAATGCGCACCGGCAACCAGGTTAAGATTTAACTGATTTATTCCAGGAATTTTCCCTAAAATCCAACCACGGAAATCGTGCTCTAAATGTCCTTCAAAATAACTTTTGTTTGTGCTAAATTCATAATAAGGCATCAGGTTGAAAACATTAGTATAATTAGGCGAAGTGCCCACTCGTGTTTGGTTTCCGTTGAAATGCTTGTAATCTATAAATGAAATTCCATCACCGTTTGAAAATGTTCCACCTTTTAAATTATAATTAAACTCACCTTTATTTCCAAGTGAAATGGATTGGTTTAAGCTTGCTTCAAATTGTGTGTAATCGTACTGACTTTCAGTAATTGCCGCGCCATTTTCAACTGAAATAGTAAGTTCTGGGTATTTAGTATCGCCAATATTGAATTTCATATCGGGGTTTGAAAAATATTTTTGGGCGAAGTTAATGCGCGCTCGCACTTTGCTTTTCACAATATTATGTTCTGCAATTGCTGCATTGTTGAAATCATTGGCTGCAAGCGGATTGTTACTTGTGTAACTTACATCATCAAAAGGAATTGTTACATAATCTGTGTTGTTGAAAAGCGGTTGGCGATTTTCATATGCTAAGGAGGCATAAAGATGAAGTCCGTTGAAAACTTCTTGTCCATATGCTAATCGCGCAAAATTAAGCTCATAGAGCTTCATATAGTTCCGTTCAAAGAAAAGCGTAGCAAATGTATTTATCAAAGGAGAAATAGGCTCTGTGTCGTTAAACTGCGACACTTTACTTCCGCCGGAAAGGGAAAAACGTAGTTTGTCTTTCCAATTAAAATTACGAGTAATATCTGCCGTAAACCGAAGTCTATCTTCTGCAATACCGTAATCTGCATTAACGACTGCTTCAAGTGTGTTTGTTCGGTTGTCGTCATACCATTTATTAAAAGTTAGTCCTGCTTTGCTATTCCAGCCTTGAACGGTATTGAAAGCTATACTTTTCAAAGGACCTTCATAGCCAGCAGACCATTTTTTAAAGGAATTTTTATAGGTATAACCCGTTAAAAAACTCAACGCTCCCAATTTATTCGACTTTGCATCAATAGAATCTAAATACGGCTTTGATTTTCTTAAAATTTGTATACTATCTTTACGTACATAATCTCTTAATTCCTCATTGGTAAGCGGAACGGGGCGAATTCCTTTCCAGAAAAGACTGTCCTTTTTGTTGGCTTCAGCTTTAAAGGAAACTACTTCGTTAGTAAAGGTTTTTTTGGTGAACACTGGCTTAAAGTCATAATTGCTATAAACTGCTGTAAAGCGTCCATCGCCTGTCATTCCCATAATTCTAAAATCAAAATCTATTGTTTGCGAAATTTTCACCCAAAAGTCATTGTTAGCATCGTGCTTGTAGTTTTGTTTTATCGTAAAACTATTTACAAATAACGCTTGTAATGCTTTGCTAGTGGTTGATAGCTCTACGCCATAAAATTGCCAATCGTCTTCTACTATATAAATAAACCCATTCCAAACCCTATCATTAGGACGTTTTGGGATTACTTTTATTTTATTGATTAGTTTGGGGCCTTCGTAAAAAACACCCTCCAATTTATAGTTGTAATAGTTAAAAGCATTGTTTGCAATAGGCGAAACTAATGCAGTATTTAGCTCCATAGTGTTTTCGTAAAAAGACATATTAGCACTTTGCGCACTATTAAAACTGAAACCGTTATCGTTACCGCTTACTTTACTAGCAATTATTTTTTCGGTGAATTTATCTGGCTTTTGAAAAGCAATTTCTGAAAAAGTTTCCGAAAGGTAAACAATGCCTGTCCGCGTGGAATCTAGCGCGCCTTCAAAATCGCCAACTTCTTGACCCATAATTTTTTCGGGAACGTCTTTCACTTTCCATAGTCCGCGTGAATAGAAATCTGCCGTGTATTCGCTTAACTTTTCTATGTTTTCCTTTCGTTGCGCAATTGTTTTACGGATAATGCGGTAGGCAGGATCTTCGGAAGTGTTTACTACAACTTCATCAAGGCTTGTAGA
Organism: uncultured Aequorivita sp.; assembly: GCA_964522085.1. Lineage (GTDB taxonomy): Bacteria > Bacteroidota > Bacteroidia > Flavobacteriales > Flavobacteriaceae > Aequorivita. The sequence continues at coordinate 2,377 of CAZFUX010000179.1, read as the reverse complement.
TTCTTCTTCAAGTGAAATATTCAATATAAAAGGAAAGGAAGTAGGTGAAACAGTTTTAGTAAGCGTTTTATAACCTAAAAACTGAAAAATGATTTTGTACTCAGCTTTTTCCGAAGTATTTAAAGAAAAATTTCCATCGTCGTTGGTAGTTGTGCCAACGTAACTATTTTGAAGATAAATGTTTACATAGGGTAGGGGTTTGCCTTTAGTATCAGTTACTTTCCCAATAATTTGGGCTTGAATAAAGAAGGTTGAAAGTAGTAAAGAAACTAAAAGAATTATTTTCATAAAAGGTGTTAATTCAGGCTTTAATTATAGCCTGAACAAAAATACCAAAAGGTTGCATGCTTTTAAAACTTTTATGAATTAATTATTAAATGCCTTCTTAATTCTGCTTAGTTGTTTTTTAGAGTCGCGATCTTTTATTACTTCGCGTTTGTCGTATTCTTTTTTACCGCGACACAGGGCAATATCCATTTTTGCAAAACCTTTATCGTTTGTAAAAAGAACTAGCGGAATGATTGTTAAACCGCTATTTTTCACTTCTTTTTCAAGTTTTTTAAGTTCGCTTCGGTTTAGCAGCAATTTACGTTCGCTTTTCGGGGCGTGGTTGTAGTGGGTGGCATGGCTGTATTCTTGCACGGTCATGTTTATTACAAACAGTTCGCTTTTACTGTTGAATTCGCAAAAGCTTTCGGCAATACTAGCCTTTCCTTCGCGAATGGCTTTTATTTCAGTACCGCGTAGCACAATGCCTGCAGTAAAAGTATCGAGGATTTCGTACTCAAACCTTGCTTTACGGTTTTTTATTTTTACGTTTTTCTGAATGGCCATTTTTGAATGAATATTGCTTAATGTATAATAAATAATACAAAATCACGAATTAAGAAATTATTCTACAGTAATAGTTTCTACTTTTTTGTCGTCTCCATTTATAGTTACTTTAAAGAGAGTTGAATTGTCATCATCTGCCATGTCTTCAAATTTTTCTTCGCCTATAAGTTTGTTTACCAACTGCGGAATTGTATTGCTATGCCCCACTATAAGAACACTTTTGTTATTTGTTTCCTTCAAAAATTCATCAGAATAAATGGTGTTGGGGTTATACTGTTTTGGTGAAAGAGCTTTTTCCTGTGCAATAAAATTGATTGTTTGTTTTGTGCGCATAAAGTTGCTTGTGTAAGCGGCGTCAATTATAATGGGTTCAAAATAGGTGGCCCAACGTTTAGCGCGCATCATTCCATTTATGTCTAAGCTTGGGTTTGGATCATTGGGGTCTGTGCGCACTTTTTCGGCATGACGTATTAAGTAATAGGTAGCGTTTTGGTTATAAACAGGAGTTTCAATACTGGTTTCAAGTTTTAAATCTTCCTCTTTATCTTCTTTTTGTTGTCCGCAGAAAGTGAAAAGAGGCAATAGCGTTAGTATTAAAATAAAATGCTTCATAAGAGTACTTTTTAATATTAGTTTTTAAACCTTTTTAGGTCGTGTTTATTGCATCGTTAGGGTTTCCACGTTTTTGTTGTCGCCTTGAATGGTTACTTTATAGAGCGTGGCGTAGTCTAAATCTGCCATTTCCTGATATTTTTCTTCGCCAATAAGGTTATTTACTATTATTGGAATTTCGTTTCTTTGCCCGACAATTAGTGCGGTTTTCCCTTTGTTTTCTTCCATAAATTTCACTGCGTCAAACCTATCTGGGTTATAATAGACTTTTTTCAACATTTTTTGTTGAGAGATGGGCGTTACAGTCTGTCTGGTTGGGAGATATTTGGTAACATATAGATTATCAATTCTGTTTCGTTCAAAATAGGTGGCCAAATTACGGGCGCGGTTAATACCTTCCACATTAAGAATTGGGTTTTTGTCGTTAGGGTTGGTACGTATTTCTTCTGCGTGGCGGATGAGGTAAAATATTGTGGTTTCAGTATCAGGGATTGTTGCAGGAGCTTCATTAACATCTGTAATTTCCGTGCTAACTGTCTCTTGCGGTACTGTTTTGGTCTCTTCCTTATTTTTGCAGGAGATTGAAAAAATTAAAAGTGTAGCTAGTAATAAGTAGTGTTTCATTAGGCTTTTGCTTTAAAAATAACAGTTTTTAAGACTTCTTAGCAAAGTTATAACTAAAACGGCGGAATCTTTAATATTTCATTATTATAAATAACAAGGTCTCTAAAGTAACTTTACAATTGAAAAGAAAAATTAAATTAACTTATTAACTTAGGCACTTTGTAAATAACGGTATATTCAGTACTTTAGGGTTAATTAAACAACTAATTATGGAACAAAGATTCAAAAGCCTCTCTATTTTCGAATTTCAAGAGCGTCAGACTGTCTAAAAACCACCCTTAAATATTTAAAATTGAGCGCTTAACTA
>CAZFUX010000178.1:0-4668 GCA_964522085.1 uncultured Aequorivita sp. | reverse complement strand
AATTTTCAAATTATTAAACCCGATTTTTAGGGTTCCTATGTGTAGTGAGTATATTCTCGTTCTACTTTAAAGTGAGTCCGACATGACTCTTCACTATCAAATTCCGCTGTAAAACTAAAAATATTCATACCTTTATATTTCCTTAAAAGATACTAAATAATTTATGATTATTAGTATTTACGGATATACAAAAAATATTTAAGTTAAACATAATAAGTGTTGTTATAAATAAATGAACCCTCTTGTTTCCATAATAATTCCAACCTACAATCGCGCCTATTTAATAGGTGAAACCCTAGATTCTATTATAGCACAGTCCTACAATAACTGGGAATGTATTGTGGTGGATGACGGCAGTACAGATGCAACAATTACAGTTATGGATGGTTTTAAGGCGAAGGATACCAGATTTCAGTATTTTACACGGCCAACAGAAAAATTAAAAGGAGCAAATTCCTGCAGAAATATCGGGCTGGATAAAGCGAAAGGGGCGTTCATTATTTTTTTTGATTCGGACGACTTAATGACAAAAGACCATATAGAAATAAAGCTAAAACCACTACTGTCCAGTGACTTAGATTTCTCCATAACAAAAACAAAATTTTTCAACCCAGAAGATGGCAGTCTAGAGGGTTACTACAAATTTGAAGCATTCAAACTTACAGCGCATAATTACATAGTTCAAAATATAAATTGGTTAACCCTTGATGTTTGTATAAAAGTAGGTATAGCCAAAAAAATACAATTTAATGAAACGCTTAAATCTGGTCAGGAATATAATTATTTTTCAAAACTCGTATTATTAACTGAAAAAAGTATTTTTATAGATAACCATTTAAGCCTTCGCAGGAAACATGAAGAATCTATACAATACAAAATAAGAGGAACAAACCTAAAGTGGGAGCAGACCTTTAGCAGTATTTGGGAAACGTATTTAGAAACAAAACCCCAGTTAAAACCACAAACCAAAAAAGAACAGCTCTTTAGGTGTCTAAAACTTTTTTATCTATATAAAAAGTTTTTTGCAACCAATAAATTAAAATTTTTGAAGGAGTTGCACCATACGTACGGTTTAGAAGCTTTTAATTTTTACCCGATGCTACTTTTCAGAATATATTTTAATAAGGGCTACTACTTCAGGGAAAGAATAAAACGCGCAACGTATGGCACACAATAAATTTGAAGCTTAAAATTCAGAATATACTCCGCCCTTTTTTCCTATTTTTGAAACAAAACAAGCAATCCTGTGACCAACGAAACTCCTTTAGTTTCCATACTAATCCCAACCTACAATCGCGCTAATCTTATAGCTGAAACGTTGGATTCTGTTTTGTCTCAGAAATACCAAAATTGGGAGTGTATAGTTGTAGATGATGGAAGTACTGATACTACCGCTGCGGTATTAGCACAGTATCTAAAAAAAGATGCTCGCTTTCAATACCACCACAGACCTAAAAACAGATTACCAGGAGGCAATGCCGCACGTAATTATGGGCTTGAAGTAAGTAAAGGAAAATACGTACAATGGTTTGATAGTGACGATTTAATGCACCCAGAATTACTAGCGCAATGTGTAGCCAAGATAAACAACACACAATTTGATTATGTAATTACCAACTTCCAAAAGATAACTTCTGAAGGAAAAATAAGTAGCAACGCTAATTTCCCTTCCGTAGAAAAAATACATACTGAATTTCTATGCCAAAGAACGGCCCTGAATACACTTACTTTTTTTTATGCGAAGAAGTCATTAAGCAATTTTGCTTACGATGAAACCTTAAAAAATGCACAAGATTTAGATTTTATTTCAAGGTTTTTAAAACTTGGCAAAAAAGGAACTATCAATAATGAATATTTATTTTCAGTACGGATTCACAACAAAACCATAACTTCAAAATTCAAAAACAAAGAAAAAAAAGCGGTTTTAACAGAGCTAAAAGTCCGTAAAGAAAATCTTAGTTATGCTATGCAAAAATTCAATAAGGAGGATATTGCCAGTATGAGGCAGAAGTTACTTGCCAAAAGTTTAAAATTGGGCCAAATAGACAAGCAGGCATTTTTTAAAATGATTTTGAATTTTCGGAAAGAAAATTTTTTATCACTAAAAGCTACTATTAAAATACTATTTTGGACCTCTGTACATAGTATTTCGGGCCGAGGAAAGGAACACTATAAAAGAGCAGCCTATAATGGATAAAGTATTAATTGTATATGGTTCCTTAAACTCAGTGCCATCGCCAGAAGGTGCTGCGCCAGCAAAGGTAATTGTAGATACTGTAAAACATTTAGACAAAGAAAAATTTCAAGTGCTTTCCAGCCAAAATGAAACCTTGGACCCTGCCACTTATGATAACAAAATGTTTCATCATGTTAAAGCTCATTGGGTAGATAAAGTATTTTTATTTCTGTTAAAAATAAGATATAGGTACTGGCAAAAGAAGGAGCGTTTTATTACTGCTCAAGACCCACAATTACTATATTTTATTGGGGTTGGTAGATATATTAAACACCATGGATGTAAAAAGGTAGTGGTACACGTGAGTCCAGGTTTGGTGCAAATGGTCAAAATATTCAATCCCAAGTGTGAAGTTGTATTTTACCACCACGGCACATCATTACATGCTAAACTTACCGAGTTACAATGGCAAAATTTGCTTAAAAATACTATAGCAATTTTTGGTGTAAACCAAGCGGCGGCGGCTATGGCAAACGCCCATTTTAAAACCAAACTACCAACCAATCATTATTTTAAAATTGGCAATGGAGTAGATAGGGTTGTCCTTCCTGAATACAATGAACCTGATACAGATAGTTTCAACATACTTTTTTCAGGTCGTATTTGTAAAGAGAAAGGAGTGCTAGAGCTTATTAAAGCATTTAAAATACTTAAGAATAAGGATTATAAGGTTTCGTTGGTAATTGCTGGACACGTAGGGACAAAAAGAGGTTTAGAGGCAGGAAATATCTATTTGGCAGCGTGTAAAAAATATATCGACGAACATGTACTAACTGTAGATTTTACAGGTTTTTTACCCCAAGTAGCATTGTATAAATTGTATAACAGAGCAAATGTTGTAGTACTTCCAACGGATCCTAAAATTTCTTCAGAAGGAATGTCCTTATCAATGTTGGAGGCTATGTCTATGGAAAAACCATTAATAGCTACAAATGCTGGAGGAAATCCAGAAATTATTGAAAATGGTTTTAATGGTTTCTTGGTGTATGGCACAGAAAATTATTCAGAAGAGATTGCAGAGAAAATTGAAAAAATCTATTTAGATAAGAATCTTGAAAAAGCGATGATTAAAAATGGGTTGAAAAATTATGAAGCAAATTTCACCACAAAAATGATGAGTGAAAATTTTATGCAGGCATTAAAAGAGATAAGATTTGTTGAAGCATAGAAAAATACTAATAGCCTCTGGCTCCCGCCACACCATTCCCCCGGTTAAAAATAGCCCTGGTGTGCCGCGAATAATCTTTCAGCTTACAGAAAAAGATCCTGATGATTTTCAGTTTGTGGTACTTAGTAAATATGACAAAGCTTTGGACGCTTCTTCCTATAACCCAAACAAATACCTACATCCTAAACCAACCCTAAATACAAGGCTATTTGAACGTTTCTTAAAAATAATGCCCTACCGTTGGCGGAAGAAAAAATACGGTTTCTCGCAACCTGATAGAATTGTTTACTATACATCTTTAGTGCAAGAAGCAAAATTGCAAAACCCTGATATAGTAGTTACGTTTATGCACGTAGAATTGTTTAAAATGCTACAAAAAGCAATTCCAAAGGCAAAACACGTTTTCTTCTTCAGAAGTACAGATTTAAAAGGTAGAATAGGCAATGAAAACATAAATTTTCTTTTACAGCATAGCGCAGGTTTTCTAGCAAACACCAAAGCACCGATAGATGAGTTAAAGGCTATAAATATAAACGCAAGCTTCCCAATGGAAACCATATATAACGCTGTGCCAAAGATTATGTTAACTAATGATGAACAAAAAGAGATTGGAGCAAAATTCCGAACTAAATTTGATTTAAAAACCACAGATTTTGTAATAGGCTACGCAGGCAGATTCAGCGAAGAAAAGTCTTTAAAAGAACTGTTTGATGTCTTAAAAAAGCTAAAAGATGAAGGGACAATCATTCATCTAATTATCGCAGGCGATATTACAAATGAAAAAACACCCAATCATCAATACTATAAAGAGTTGATGACATTTAAAGAAACTCATCTTGCAAGGCAAGTACATTTGGCTGGATGGATTACCAATACCGAGCTGTACCATTTTTATTGTGCAATAAATGTGGGCGTGCTCCTTTCTAAATACCGCGAAGGCAATTCTATGTTTTTAATAGAGGCAATGAGTTATGGAGTGCCTGTTATTGCTACAGAGATAGGAGGTAATAAAGAAATCATAACTTCTAGTTTAAATGGGATACTTATTAAACCAGAAAAAGTAGAATCAGCTTTAAAAGAGAATATAATTACACTATTAAACAATTCCGCTAAATATAAAGCCATATCCAAGGAAGCTCACACCTATATTAGGGAAAACGATTCAGAAAAAAATATGGTTGAACTTTTCATAAATTTCATAAAGAAAATCAATAGCATCCTAAACGTTTAAAAAAGAGAAAGGGAATTTTGTTCCACAAAGTTA